>NZ_VHLB01000043.1:0-72019 GCF_006547365.1 Myxococcus sp. AB056
CTCGGCGGGCGTCTCGATGCCATAGAGGTCGGACAGCGCGCGGGCCAGCGCCGCGTCCGAGGCGATATGCGCTTCGACGCGTGGCATTCCGGACACGGCGCGGACGGCGTCAACCGCATCCAGCGACACGGGGGCGGGCAGCGCGATGTGGAGCACTTCCCGCTCGCCCTGGTCCAGCAGCACCTTTTCGACGCGCAGCGGGACAACCCGATACTGGCGCGCCACGCGAGCGGGGATGTGGTTCAGCAGCCTGGCGTCTGGCGGGGTCCGTTCCAGGTCCACCGCCTCCACGCCGAACTGCTCGGCGAGTCCGCGGAGCACGTCGGCTTCGGAGCAGAGTCCCTCACGCACCAGCGCCCGCCCGAGCGGGACATGCACCTCATGGTGATGCACCAATCCCACCCGGAGCTGAGCGCGGTTGAGCACTCCCTGTTCCAGGAGAATCTCGCCGAGCGGACGTCGTGAGCCGGTCTCCATGAGAAGACATGAAGTCTTCACTCGACGCCCCGGTCGGCGAGAGGCGGCCCGCCGTGGGCTCGCCAGGTCGCCTGCCCTGCTGGCGGGGCTCAGCCGCGCGAGGCGAAGTGCTGCTCGTAGGCCTCGGGCTTGAAGCCGACGAGGACGGTGTCACCGGTGACGAGCACGGGGCGCTTCACCAGCTTCCCATCCGCGGCCAGCCACTCGACCAGCTCCGCGTCACTGGCGGCATCCACCTTCGCCTTGCCGAGCGCGCGGTAGCTCTGGCCGCTGGTGTTGAGCCACTTGCGGACGGAGACACCGCTGCGAGCAATCCATTGCTTCAGCTCCGCCACGGTGGGCGGCATCTCGACGATGGGGCGCACCTGGTGGGCAATACCTTGCTCCTGCAACCACTTCAGCGCCTTCTTGCAGGTGCCACAGCCCGAGTATGAGAGAACGAGGACGTCTTTCGCCATGTGCGCGCTTGTAACAGGGCACCCGCGTCCCTCCCAGCGATGAGTCCCGGGGGCGTCCGGACCCGGTTTGCGAGCCGCCAGCAGCGCGTGTTAGCGCGACGGGACATGAGAGCCTCCCGCTTCCCGCGCTCGCTGTTCGCGCTACCCGTGGTCCTGGTGCTCGTTGCCTGTTCGTCGGGGCCGGATGACAGGCCCGTTCCCGGAGACGACGCGGGCGTGCCGGACGGCGGCGCGGACTCAGGCACGCCGGACAGCGGCACGGATGCGGGCAGTGACGGCGACGCGGGCACGCCGGACAGTGGCACCGACGCGGGCACGCCGGACGCGGGTCCGGACATCGAGGTCCCCGAGGATGGCGGCACGATTGTCAGGGGGACGTTGACGGGACGGCTCACGGTGGAGGGCTCGCCGTACCGGGTGGAGGGGGATTCAAACGGGGTCGTCACCATTCCCCACGGGCAGGTGCTGACGGTGGGGCCGGGCGTCATCCTGGACTTCCGTGGCCGGCCGGAGGTGACGGAGCGGGACGTGGACTCGGACGCCCCCGACAATGTGATGAACCACCAGGCGGGCCGCGTGGAGGTCCGCGTGTACGGCGCCATCCAGGTCCGGGGAACGGCGGATGCGCCCGTGCTGCTGACGTCCACCAACCCCCATGGCTGGTGGGGGATGAACTTCTACGGCGCCAACTCCGTGGGCTCGGGCAACCCGGTGTTCGAGCACATGATTTTCGAGAAGGTGCGCAAGAACCAATACAACAGCGACCGCGATTGGACCCGTGGCGCGCTGTGGGTCTACTACCCGGGGGCGGTGACGATTACGGACTCGGTGTTCCGTGACAACGAGTCCTCCGCCAACTGCGGCGCGTTGGACCTGATGTTCACCGACGGCTCGCGAGTGGAGAACACCGTCTTCGAGAACAACCGCATCCGTGAAATCGACCGCTTCGCACAGCCGGGCACCTCTTCGATGGCCGGCGGTGGAGCGGTGTGCATCACCCATGGTCGCAACACGGTGCTGCGCGGCAACACGTTCCGGGGCAACTTCGTGCAGGCCTTCGGCGGCTCGCTGACGAGCGACCTCTGGGACCGGCCCATCCTCACGTGGCCCAACCCCCAGGGCATCTTTGACCTGGGCGGTGGTGCCGCCATCCACTACTTCCAGCCGGACAATGACCTGCTGGAGGGCAACGTGTTCGATGGCAACTTCATCCCGCTGGGCCCCGGCGCGGCCGTCCAGTTGGAGGACATCGGCGGATCGCGGACCGTCGTCATGCGAGGCAACCGCTTCGTGAACAATCGGGGCGGGGCCGGAGGTGTCATCACCTGCAACCGCGGGTCGAATACGGGGGAGCTGGTCATCACCCGCGACAACGTTTTCACTGGCAACACGGTGAATGGACAGCCGGCCACGAACATGACGGGCGACTGCGGCGTGGTGACGCAGTAACGGCCCTCACGGCGTGGCGAAGCGGACGCCCGCGCGGCTCAGCAGCGGGTCGTCCGCCAGTTGCCACAGCGCGACGGCGTGATTCTCCTGCCGGGTGCCACCGAAGTGCAGGCCGAGCACCGCGTGCGTCTCCAAATCGACGATGGGCGAGCCGGAGCTGCCTCCCAACGTGGAGCAGTCATGGGAGAGCTGCTGCCGGGCCGGGTCGAGCGAGAGCAGCTCTCCTGGCTGGAGTCGCTTCACGCCGAAGGCATCCGCGAAGATGCGCAGCAGCACCTCGGGCGGCGTCCGGCTGTGGTCCTTCATCGGGTAGCCCACGCAGTACAAGGCGCGGGAGTCCGTCGCGTCCGGTGCTTGGGTGGCGAGCCGCAGCGGGGCGGGACGCAGCACCGCCCCCTTGGGAGCGCCCAGCCGCAGCAGCGCCAGGTCATGCACGGTGTGAACCGCCGCGACGCCTTGGATGGGGAAGGTGGCCTGGGCATCGCGCTGGTGCTCCCCCAGCCAGTCCACCCGAGGCACCACGCCGAGCCGCAGCACCCACTTGTCCGTCGCCTGCCGGCAGAAGTGCTGCGCGACGTGACGGTTGGTCATCACCAGCTCATCGGTCACCAGGAAGCCCGTGCCGAGCATGCCGCTTCCGGCCAGTTCGATGCGCCCGGTGGCGTCGATGGTCCGCTCGATGTGCTCGCGGTGTGGCTCCAACATCTCCCACCCCACGGGCGGCGCACCGAAGCTGCCGTTCCGGATGGCGAGGGCAGGGCGCCCGAAGAAGGCGACGACCGTTTCCAGCGCTGTCCGCTCGGTTTCGGAGAGGGACGTGTCCTCCCCTGAATGCTCCAGCCGCGCGAGGACCTGCGCGCCCGTCGTCAGCAAGTCACGGAGTTCGTCACGCAGAGCGTCGGCAGTCACCTTGCCGACGACGGAGGTGGGCACGCGCCAGGAAGGGGGAAAGTGTGTGGCGACGAGCGCCTCCACGCCCTCAGGGTGCAGTGCCTCGCGGACCTTCGACAGGTCGCGGAGGGTGCGGCGTGCTCGGTGCAACGGCTCACGGGCTTGCTGGGTGGCGCTCATGGAGACGTCGTGCCTCACGGCGTCGGCAGGCCCGCCAGGGGAGCCGCTGGGGGAAGGAAGGTGTCGCAGATGGACTGGACCGGTGCGTACTCGCGCCGTCCGCGCATGAGCGTGCAGGCCTGTCGCAGCAGGTCGTCCGGCCGGAGCGAGAAGACATAGGCTCCGTCCGAGTCGAAGGTGGCGATGCGCGTGCCCATCTCATCGGGCACCATCTCCAGGCCGGAGCGGTAGCCCTGGTGCAGCTCTGCCACATGCCGGCCATCGGAGGTTCGCCAGAAGTGGAGCTTGCCCGCCGTGTCCGAGACACCGAAGCGCGCTTGTGCATGGCGGACCTTCACGTGGCTATCCGTGCTCACGTCGATTCTGCGCACGAGCGCGCCTGAGTTCGGGTCGAAGAGGTGGATGGCATCGTCTGTCACCGCGACGAGCCGGGACGTATCAGGAGAGAAGGAGAGCGCCTTCACCTTCCCGTCGATGGCCGCAAGGGGCTTCTTCTCGCCGTTGGTGGCGTCGAAGAGGTAGGCCTGTCCCATCCAGTAGACGTCGGGATGGTTGGCGACCGCGAAGTACTTGGAGTCCGGTGAGAACGCCATGACGGCGGCTCCCAGGCTCGTGGGCAGTGGCGCCAGCTTCGTCCCCGTGGCGCTTTCCCAGAGCGCGGAGGACTCGGGCACGTTGGAGAGGGTGACGAAACGCTCGCCGTCTGGTGAAAACGAGGCGCCCTGGGATGTCGTCGCAGCGGTGGCCAGAGGCGCTTCCCGCGTCAGCCGGCAGTCTCGGGCCGAGCCCAGGTAGACGGAGCGTTCGTCCTCAATCGCGAAGTATCTGCCGCTGGGGGCGAACTCGACGAGGGCGCTCTGGGAGAACGTCCTCTGCGTCTGACACGCGCCCTCGCCGGGCACCTCGGTCCGCTGGAGGTGCGCACGGGGGCGAGGCGACGCCAGGATGCTCTCGGTGGCGGGGTCCTCCGTGGGGGTGACGTGCCGCCATCGCCAGTGCGCGGGGAGCGAGGTCAGGTTGATTCCTGCTTCGATGGGCGGCGGCTGTGTGCGCGGTCCAAGGTTCGCCTGCGCCACGTCCCAGAACCGGACCTTCACGCCGCAGCGGACGGCGAGGTACTGGCCGTCGTGAGAGAAGGCGCCCTCCAGGGGCGGATACACGCCTTCGACGTCACACGCGCCCAGTGCTGTCTGGTTCGAGGTCTCCCTGTCAACGAGTGAGAGCTGGCCGCTTTGCGGCTCCCTCACCGCCATCCAACGCAGGTCCCTGGACACGGCGAAGCCGCCCGGCACGTACTCGCTCCAGGTGGAGATATCGATGTTCTTCCGCGTGAGGCCGGGTTCGGTCTGGACGAGGAGCGTGCGTCCATCCGGCGCGCTCAGGGCCCGCTCCGCCCGGGACTCCAAAGGCCCCTGGCGAAACATCCAGCGCAGGGTTGCCTGGGGAACCCGGATGAAGGGATGGGCGCCCACGGGATTTTCGGCGAACTCGACGGCGCGCCGCCCGTTCTCGAAGAGGCGTCCATGGAGGGGAATGGGCGTCCAGCGTGTTCGCATCCGCGGGGATGCCGCGCTTCCGGTGGCGTTGCCAGACCCTCTGTCACAGAAGCGCACGGTGAGCGCCGAGGAGAAGATGTCGTCGAAGGCCGAGAGGCTGCATTCGTCTTCGAAAGACGGCATGAGCGCGTGCCCTTCGAGTTTCGTGAGCGGGCGATGAAGGTCCCGGCCAGAGGGCAGCTCCAGCAGACGGAGGCTGACTTCGCCGCGCCGGTCGCCGAGCACGGCAAGCCTGCTCGAAGGAGAGAAGGCGACCGAGGGGCCCGGGTCATGCGTCGTGATGCAACGGATGAGGCGCGCATCGGAGGTCAGGTCGTAGAGGCACGTCAGTTCTTCACCGCCCACCCATGCGTAACGCGAGTCGCCCGACAGCACGGCCTGGGTGCAGGGCTCCTGGAAGGTCAGCTCGCGCAATGTCCGTCCGGTGTTCGCATCCCAGAGCTTCACCCTGCGGTCGCGACTGGCGGACAGCACGCGGTCGCCGCTGTCCGAGAACGAAATGGCTGTAATCCTGTCCTGGTGGGCATCCGGAATGGAGGGCACAGCGCCCTGGTGGCTCCACCTGAACAGGGTGCCTCGGCGCCCTCCCAGCCAAAGCGTTCCATCCCCAGGCGAGAAGCCAAAGGCGTGGGTGTCTTCCCCTGAAACGTCGGCGTACAGCGCGTCCGTGCATTCCACGAGCGCGCCCTTCGGGCACAGGTCGACGGACTCGAACTCGCGCAGCAGGCTGGCGGTGCGGACGTCCCAGAGCCGGCTGACGAACCGCATGGACGGAGTCAGCACGACGCCTCGTGTGAGGAGATGACCTGAGTCTGGAGAGAACGCGCCGACGGTGCGGGCCTCGAGCTCCGTGGACAAGGGGGCGGAGTAGAGGAAGGCGGCGATGGCCTCGGTCAGTGCTTCGGTCACTTCGTCCTGGGCTGCGTCCGCACCTGCCGGCGGGCTTCCCGCGAGTTGGATGGCCTGCGTGAGTGCCTCCACCTCGCGGCCAGGGCTGCGCGACAGGCTCACCACGGAATCGGCTTGGGAGATGCGCAACTGCAAGGAGAGCTGTTTCGAGGTCGCGGCCTCGGCGGCCACGGCAATCTCAGCCGCATCCTTCGCGGCCACGGCCTGCTGCTCGGAATCCACCGCCCGGAGGTAGAACCCGCTCACGCCCAGCAGCGCGCTGACGGAGGCACCCAGGGCGAGCCACAGGTTTCGCCGTGTCCGGCCGTACCGGCTCCGCTCCGCTTCCTGGCCGCGCAGGACGTACCGTTGGACCCGTGCGCTGGTTGGGTGCGGATGGCGCGTGACCATCGCCTGCGCGTGGGTGAGCGCCTCGCCTCGCAGCAGCCGGTGCTCGGCCTCCTGTCGCTGCTGAGCGTGCTCCGCTTCCCACCAGCGCTCCGCGTCGGCCTGCACGGCTTCGTGCCACCGGCGGAAGGCCCGGTCCTCGGTGCGCAGCTTCACGAAGCGCTGCCAGTGCGTGAGGAGCGCGTCGTGAATCAGCTCCACCGTCTCCTGCTGCCGGTGCCCGTCCTGGGCCGTCACCAGGAGCCGTCCGTTGACGAGCACCTGGAGCACCGCGTCCACCTCGGCCTGCTCACCCAGGCGCCCGCGCAGCACCTCCAGCGGCACTCGGCGCCCCTTGTCCTCCAGGCCGCTGTCCGCCTCACCCAACTGCACCAGCTCCAGCAACAGCCGGTCCGCCAGCAGGCGTTCCGAGGGCTTCAGCGGTTCGTAGACGCTGTCCGCCCAGCGCGCCAGCGAACCGAGCAGCCCCGCGCTGGCGTTGAAGGCCTCCAGGGTCATCGCGCCATCCCGCGACGCCTGCCATAGCTGCGTCAGCGCGACCTCCAGCAACGGAAGCACGGTGACGCGAGCGCCCGCGCCAGACTCCACGCGGAACTCCTCCTGCGCGGCCAGGGCGATGGAATCCACCACCTCGGGTGGGTCGAAGCGCAGGCCCACCTCCCGGGCCGGGCCGGCGATGATGTCCCGCAGCTCCGAGGGCGTCAGCACCGATGGCACCTGCACCCGGTGCTCACCGAGCAAGGTGCGCAGCCTCGGCGCGCGCTCGGACAGCACCGCGTCGAAGCCCTCGCGCAGGGCCACCACGCACGTCACGGGCAACGACTCATCCGCGAGCGCGGAGAGCTGCTGGAGGAATCGTTGATGTTGCGCCAGCTCCGCGCTGCTTCCGCGAAGGAGCACGTCCTCCAACGAGTCGATGACCAGCACCAGCCGCTTCCCTGGCTCCGGATTCGCGGCGCGCCACGCCTGGACGCGCGCGACCAACCCCTCTCCAGCGGGCAGGCCCGCGCCATCCAACGCGGCGAACGGCTCCAACCCCGGGCGCAGGGCCCGGACGTCCCAGTGCTGGCTGCCCGGAATGAACGTTCCGTCCCGCAGCGCGGGAATCAGCCCCGCGTGGAGCAGCGACGACTTGCCACTGCCCGAAGGGCCGGAGACCTCCACGAATCGGGGCAGCCTCGCGAGCAGCGGCAGCAACTGTTCGTCTAGCACCCGCCCGCGTCCCTTCCAGAACCGCGCGTCCGATTCACGGAATGACGCCAGGTCCCGGTAGGGGCAGTCCTCCGAAGCACTCAGCTCCGGACAGCGCGCGAGCAACTGCTCCGTGGGCGTCGCGTACGCCTCCCGCGCCTCCGAGCCCACGGCCTTGAAGCGCACCACACCCACCACGCGCCGCGTCTGCTCATCGAAGAGGGGCGCACCGCTGAAGCCCTCCCGGATGTCCGAGCCGTGCAGCAGCAGCTTGCGAAAGTCGCCGTCCCCCGTCGCATAGCCGATGGTGCCGCGGGCCCACGTGCCCGTGTCATCGAAGCCCCGTGGAAACCCGAACGTGGCGAAGCGGTGGTCCGCGCTCCGCTCCGCGCTGCCCAGGGGCAGCGGCGTGAACGGCCCTCGGAGCGGGCGCGTCAGCGTCAGCACCGCGAGGTCCGCCACCTCCGTGGGGCTCGATGCATCGAGCCGCAGTCGCGCCGTGGCCTTCTCGTGGCTCTGCAGCACCTCCAGGCAGATGGCGTCACGCTCGGTGTCGCTGAGCGTGTCGAGCACGTGCCAGCACGTCACCACCAGGCGCTCGGTGACGAGGAGCCCTGTCCCGAGGACGCGCTGCCGATCCCGGCTCAACACGCGAACGACGCCTTCTCGGAGGTCACTGCCTTTCATGATGCGCGCGAAGCTAGCACGCGCACCCTGAGCTGATTCCAGGCGCACTCAAGAGGTGGATTCTGTCTCCGTGAGCGCTTGCACGATTCGGCGGGCGGCCCGCCCCAGGGGGATGTCCGCGTGGTGGTGGAGCTGGGGGCGGAACGCGTGGGTGGCGTCACCCGCCAGCTTCAGGGCCTTCAGCTCGCCCCGGCGCAGCTCGCGGGTGGCCATGTATTCGGGCAGCCACCCGAAGCCCAGCCCCTCCAGGATGGCCGCCTTCTTCGCCGCGAAGTCATTGAGATGCACCGTGGAGCGTGCCTCCAACTCGCCGGTGCTGAGCTGGAGCCGCGGGTCCGAGCCGCGCACCGTGAGCACCAGGTGCTCGGCCAGATCCTCGTCCTTCAACGGTCCCCGCCGCCGGGCGAGGGGATGGCCCCGGTGGGCCACCAGGATGGCCTTGAGCTCCGGCAGGCGGTACGTGCGGAGGCCCGGCACGGTGGGCGGCAGCAGCGTCACCATCAGGTTCGCCTCCTCGCGCACGAAGGCCGCTTCCACGCCGGAGAGGAACTCCGCGGAGACGTGGAAGCGGGTGCTGGCGCCCTCGGCGCGCAATTCCTTCAGCACGCGCAGCAGGGGCTCGGCGGGGAAGATGCCGTCGAAGACGATGCGCAGCGCGGGCTCCCAGCCGGCGCGAATCTCCGCGCACGCGGCCTCCAACTCGCGCTCGGCGGCCAGCAGCTTGCGGCAGTGCTCCAGAATCCGTTCCCCGGCGGGCGTCAGCCGGGTGCGGTAGCCGCGCCGGTCGAGCAGCGTCAGCTCCGTCTGCGCCTCGAGCGTGCGCAGCGCGTACATCACCGCCGTGTGTCCCTTTCGCAGGGCCTCCGCCGCGGCGGTGAAGGTGCCATGGCGGGCGAGGGCGTCCAGGGCGCGGGCATGCTCCAACGTGACGTTCATGCCCGACATTGTGCAATCTTCAGACAGATACAGGCAGTTCTCTGTGCTCAGTCCGCGTCCTCTGCGCTGGACTGGCTGCTTAATGACGCATGACGCTGCGCGCCCTATGCCGGGTGTGAGAGCCGCCCTACAGTCCCTCACAGTGAGGTGCTCCGAGAGCACCCACCTCGACGGAGGGGAATATGACGGGAAAGCTGTCTAGGGCCCTGGCTGTGGTGTCACTGCTGGCCTCCACGAGCGCGAGCGCGCAGGAGGAGGCGCAGGCGCTGGAGTCCTCCGCGCGGGATGAGCGCAGTGGCCTGGAACTCACCGTGGGGGTCGGCTTCCAGGTGGGCGCCGGCTACGTCTACCGGGAGGGTGCGGGGCTGGACCGGCAGGTCCGCGACCTGAAGCTCAGCGACGCGGCCAATGGGGGCATCGCCTTCCTGTTGGAGGCGGGCTACCGCGTCACCTCGCGCTGGTACGTGGGCGCGTTCGGCCAGTACTCGCACGTGCTGACGAAGACGAACCCGTACACGTGCCCGGAAGGCTACGACTGCTCCACGTCGCAAATCCGCTTCGGTCCCCACGTGCAGTATCACTTCGCGCCGGACGCCTCGTTCGACCCCTTCGTGGGGCTGGGCGTGGGCATGGTCCTGCTCAACAACAAGGTCTCCGGTCCCATCACCCAGCCCGCGCCCGGAACGGTGGAGATTGACAGCCAGTCGCGCGGCCCTGAGTTCGTGAACCTGACCCTGGGCGGCAAGTGGCGGCTGTCGGATTCGCTGTCGTTCGGCCCGTACCTGACGGGCACGTATGCTCGCTACACCACGCGCAGCGGCACCTCGACGGTGAACATCCCCGCCATCAATCTCACGCAGGAGACGCCGCTGGAGCAGGTGGGCGATGGCCCCTATGGCTTGCTCATGCTCGGAGTTCGCGGGACCTGGAACCTCTAATCCGGAATAGCCGGGTTTGTGTTTCACGCGCAGTCTCAAGTGACGCGGTGCCAACACGCCGCGTCACATGTTTCCCTACCGGGGACGTCGTCGTTCGGGATTCTCAACGCCTGCTGGCTGCGTAGAGTGCGGGCAGAGATTTTCATCCCGAGGAGTCGCCCATGGTTCGTGGTTGGCAGCGGTGGAGCGCGTGCGGAGTCCTGGGTGGATGGGCGCTGCTGAGTCTTCCCGGGGCCTCAATCGCAAAGGCGCCTCCGCTTCAACAGGTCACCAGTTGGGTGCACCAGTCCGGCGGCCCGCAGGACGAACTGGCACAGGCCGTCACCACCTCCGGCAACGCCGTCTATACGGCGGGCTACACCAGCGGGCAGCTCGACGCGGAGCCCTCGGCGGGGGGGCAGGACGCCTACGTATCGAAGTACGACGCCTCGGGCGCGCTGCTGTGGACGCGGCAGCTGGGAACGTCCGCGAATGACCGCGCGCTCGCGGTGTCCGCGGATGAAGCCGGCAACGTCTACGTCGCGGGCTACACGTGGGGCAGCTTCAGCTTCTACGAGAACGCCGGCGGCACGGACCTGTTCGTGGCGAAGTACGACGAGAAGGGGGCCTTCCAGTGGGTCCGGCAGTTCGGCACCGCCACGGATGACTACGCCACGGGAATCGCCGCCACGCGGCTGGCGTCGCATGACGTCGTCTTCGTCAGTGGCTACTCACTGGGGCGCTTCGATGGCTCGGCGCCGCAAGGCAACTACGACGTGGTGGTGGCCAAGTTCGACACGGGCGGCAATCCCTACTGGCTGCGCCAGTTCGGCTCCGCGCGCAGCGACGTGGCGCTGGGCGTGGCCGTGAGCCCCAACGAGGACATCTACGTCACGGGCTACACCTACGGCAGCCTCGACGGCGTGACGAACCCGGGCAACACGGTGGACCTGTTCCTGACGAAGTACAGCATCCTGGGCGAGCCGCAGTGGGTTCGCCAGCTCGGCTCCTCGCATGACGAGTTCGGCACCGGCGTCGCGGTGGCGGACGACGGCGGCGTCTATGTGTCGGGCTACACGTCGGGCGCGCTGGAGGGGAGCACCCGCCTGGGCTCCTATGACGCCGTGCTGGTGAAGTACGACACCCAAGGCAACTGGCATTGGACGCGGCAGATTGGCACGGCGACCACCGACTATGCGCAGTCCGTGGCGGTGAGCAAGGAGGGCCGTGTCTACCTGGCGGGATTCACCTCCGGCGCCATGGGCGGCGAGCCGTCGCTCGGGAGCACCGACATGTTCCTGGCCACCTACGACATCCACGGCACGTGGCTGGATTTCCGGCAGGTGGGCTCCACGTCGGCGGACCGTGGCCAGGGCGTGGCCATCGCGGAGGACGGCGCCATCTATCTGGTGGGCTACACCTTGGGGCAGACGTCCAGCTTCCCCAGCGCGGGGGGCTACGACGCGGTGCTGTACCGCTTCCTGGATGGCGCCGCGTTGCCGGATGAGCCAGGGCCGTGGGCGCCCCGATGGGACTCCAAGGCCCTCTGAGCCGTTCGCCGTCCAGCACGGGACATCGCGCGCGGGGGCAAGCGGCCACCGCGCGAAGCCGCGCTACGCTTCCGCCATGAGCCAGCAGGGCGACGGCGCGGCGACGGCCCGCTACAAACAAGCGGCCGCCGAATGGGCGGTGGACGGCTTCGTCCAGCCGGGCATGGTGGTGGGGCTGGGCACGGGCAGCACCGCGGCCTTCGTCGTCCAGCATCTGGCCGCGCTGCGCGCGCGGGGACGGTTGCTGGACGTCGTGGGCGTGCCCACCTCGCGCGCCACGGAGGCGTTGGCTCGCTCGTTGGGCGTGCCCGTGTCGACGCTGGACGCGCACCCCGTGCTGGACGTCACCCTCGACGGCGCGGACGAAGTGGCGCCGGACCTGTCCCTCATCAAGGGCGGAGGTGGCGCGCTGCTGCGCGAGAAGATCGTCGCGCAAGCCAGCCGGCGCGTCGTCATCGTGGTGGACGCGGGAAAGCTCTCCCCCGTGCTGGGCTCGCACTGGCCGGTGCCGGTGGAGGTGATGTCCTTCGGTTGGCGCTCCCAGGCGCGGTTCCTCGAATCACTTGGCGCGCGCGTCACCGTCCGGCAGGGCGCTGGCGGCGAGCCCTTCCTCACGGACCAGGGAAACCTCGTGCTCGACTGCGCCTTCGGCCCCATCGACGCGCCCGCGGCGTTGGCCGCGAGCCTGGGCGCGCGCGCGGGAATCGTGGGCCACGGCTTGTTCCTGAACCTCACCACGGACCTGGTGGTGGCGGGTCCGAAGGGCGTGGCGCACCGCGCGCGCTGATGTCAACGCGGTGTGAACGCGCACCCAGAGTCCTCTCTTACCCAGAAGACAAACAGTGGCAACGTAGGCGATTGTGCGGCCAGTTTATTCTGTAATCCTTGCATTCACTGGCGTTTGGAGCCAATTCCAGCGCAATCCCGCAGCTCGCCTGGACGCACAGGGGCACTGAAGCGTCGCGCTAGAATCGTGACGGACCGTGTTGGTGAAGCGGTTAGAATCGTCTGCCAGCCAGCACTTCAGAGGGGGCCAATCTGGGGGTGGCTGGTCCGAGGGTGCCTTGCGTATGCGACTCTTCCGTTTCTCTGTTTCCGCGGCCTTGCTGCTGTCAGCAGCGTCGTGTTCTTCCGACAAAACCCCGCCAGGGGGGACGCCTCCTGAAGTCGACGAGGCATCGGCGACGCGTGTGCGGCGCATGACGCGTGCGGAGTACGACAACAGCGTCAACGCCATCTTCCCCACGACGGTGCCGCTGGTGATGACGTACGCCTTCGCGCCGGAGGACACCATCCTCGGGTTCTCCACCCATGACCGGCTGCAGGTCACGTCGTTGCTGGCGGACCAGATTGACGTGGCCGCGAACAACCTCGCGGAGTACGGCAAGGTCCAACTGCGCGCGGACTGGACGTGCGCGGCGGGCGTTCCGGATCTGGAGTGCGCGGAGAAGTTCATCCGCGGCATCGCCTCGCACGCCTACCGCCGGCCCGTCACCGACGACGAGGTCGCCGACCTCCTGGTGCTGTGGCAGGAATCGAGCAGGGGGACGGACCCGGGCACCGGGGCCCGCATGGTGCTCCAGGGCATCTTCTCCTCGGCGTCCTTCCTGTACCGCACCGAGCTGGGCGCGGAAGGTGCCGGCGCCAATCAGGTGGTGCGGATGACGCCGCATGAAGTCGCCACCGCGCTGGCCTTCGCCATCACCGCCGGCCCCGCCGACGCGGAGCTGATGGCCGCGGCCGAGGCGGGCCAGCTCGACTCTCCGGACGAGCGTGAGAAGCACGCCCGCCGGCTGCTGGCCACCCCCGCGGCGCAGCGGCACCTGTACCGCTTCGTCGAGGAGTGGATTGGCATCACCGGCCAGGCCAACCTCACCAAGAACAACCAGGTGTTCCCGGTGTTCAGCGCGGCCTTCAAGGTCTCCAGCCAGGCGGAGACGCGGGCCTTCATCAATCACATCCTGAAGGAGCGCAACGGCTCCGTCCGCGAGCTGCTCAACGCCGACTACACCTACGCCGACGCGCGCATGGCGTACTTCTACGGCACCCAGCCCTCCATGCCGGACGGAACGCTGGGCCGGCTGCCGCTGCCAGCAGAGCGCGCGGGCATCCTCACCCACGCCAGCGTGCTGGCCACCTACGCGCTTTTCGACTCCAGCTCGCCCATCCGCCGGGGCAAGTTCATCATGCACCGCCTGCTGTGCCGCGAGGTGCCGCCGCCGCCGGCGACCATCTCCATCATCCCGCCGGAGCCGGTGCTGGACCGCACCACGCGTGAGCGCTTCGCCGCCCACACCAACAACCCGACGTGCGCGGGCTGCCACCGGACCCTGGACCCCATCGGCTTCGGTTTCGAGGACTTCGACGGCCTGGGCAAGCACCGCACGGTGGAGAACGGCCTGGCGGTGGATGCCTCCGGCGCCGTCGAGCTCTCCACGGGGACGGTCCCCTTCACGGGCGCCGCGGCGCTGGCGCGCGTGCTGGCGACCAGCGACGACGTGGGGGACTGCGTGCCGCTCCAGCTCTTCCGCTTCGCCATGGGACGTGACGAGACCCCCGTCGACGAGCACATGCTGGCCGACATGCGGTCCATGTTCCGGGCCAACCCGGAGTGGCGCATGGGCGATGCGCTCGTCGGCCTCGTGCGCTCCCCGTATTTCGTCCACCGGCGTACCTCTTCCCCCGAGTAGCCCCCATGCTCCGCGAACTTTCCCGACGCTCCCTGCTCCAGGCGCTGGCCGGCTCGACGGCGGCGCTTCCCCTGGCCAACCTGCTCGGCACCACCGACGCCTACGCCCAGGGCACCACGCCGCCGCTGCGCTTCGTGGCCCTGTTCACCTCGCACGGCTGCCTCCCGGAGCTCTGGAATCCCCAGGGCTCGGAGACGAACTTCACGCTCGACTTCCCCGACTCCATGCTCTCGCCGCTCCAGCCGCACCGGGACAGGCTCCTGGTGCTGGACGGCCTCGACTACCAGGTCCTCTACGAGCAGGGCCTGACGGGCCATGAGGGCGGCCCGGTGACGTTCCTCACCGGAAGCAAGGTCAACACCGGCAGCGGGGACCACCTGCCGGAGAGCGCCTCGCTGGACCAGGTGCTGGGCAACCACATCGGTGGTGGCACGCGCTTCCGCTCCCTGCAGCTTAACGCCTGGGAGCAGTTCGGCGGCCAGCACGTCTACAACAGCATCAGCTTCACGGCGAACGGCTCGCGCGTCCCCTTCGAGCGCGACCCGGCCAACGTGTACCAGCGCCTCTTCGGTGACGCGCCCTCGCCGACCGCCGACCCGGCGCAGGTGGCGAGCAACCGGGCGCGCCGCAAGAGCCTGCTGGACTTCCTGATGAAGGACGCCACGCGCCTGCGCAACCGCCTGGCGGGCGCCGAGCGCCAGAAGCTGGAGACGCACCTGGAGGCGCTGCGCGACATCGAGCGGCGTCTGGGGGCGCTGGCCGTGGAGCCGGCGCCGCTCCCCAAGCAGCAGTCCGGCGAGGCCGTTTGCGGTGGCGGCGCCGCTCCGCCGTCCTACGGCCTGGGCGGCCTGGGGGACCTCAACAACATGCCGGCGCTGACGCGGCTGCACATGGACCTCATCGCGCGCGCCTTCGCGTGTGACCTGACGCGCGTCGTCACCATGACGATTCCGGGGCCGTCCATGCCCTGGCTGCGCATCCACGAGGACACGCACAACGACATCGCCCACCTGCTCGATGTGCAGGATGAGCCCCGCCGGAGCACCATCCGCGGGAAGATGGTGCTGATTCAGCGCTGGTACGCCGAGCAGTTGGCCTACCTGATGACGCAGTTGGCCAACATCCCGGAGGGCAGCGGCACCGCGCTGGACAACACGCTCATCTACTGGGGCAACGAGCTGGGCGATGCGTCCGGCCATATGAACGTGCGCGTCCCCACCGTGCTCGCGGGCGGGGCGGGGGGACGCTTCCGCATGGGCCGCTTCCTGCGCGTGCGCCCCGCGGGCTCCAACCCGCTGGGCGGCTGGGCGGGCCCCGGCACGCGGCTGAGTGGCGCCGTGGCGCACAACAAGCTGCTGGTCTCCATTGCCCGAGCCTTCGGCGTGAATGTGAATACGTTCGGCCACCCCGACTACACGGGGGAGCTGCCGGGCCTCACCTGAGCGGCGCTCGGGCTTGAAGTCCGGGCCCCGGTGGGAGCCGCGTGCTTCCGCCGGGGCCTTCGTGTTTCTTCAGGGCGCCGCGGTGTCAGCGCTTCGCCACCTGCGCAGCAGCTCGCTGGCGCTGCCACCGCGCTCCAACTGCGCGTGGGTCACCGCGTTGGACGCGTCCAGGTGGATGACGAAGGCCAGCGTTGGCTCGCCGCGCAGGTGGTAGCGCAGGTCGGCGATGCGCACCTTCCGACCTCCTTCGGCCAGCGGCTCCATGTGGACGAGTGGGAAGCGGGCCCATGCGAGCGCCTCGCGCACCGTCGGCACGGCCTGCACGTGCTCCGGCAGCGTGCTCCCGGTGGCTTCCGCGCGTCGGGCCTCTGAGGGCGGACCGGCCAGGGGGACATCTCCCGCGGCGAAGACGTCACCGGGCAGCGTGGCCACGTAGCGCCACGTGCTCACGGAGAAGGGCAGGGGAAAGACGCGCACCGCCTGCGCGGCGGGGTAGGCCGCCTCCACCCGCTGCGTCAGCACCGCCCAGGTGGCCACGCGGAAGCCCACGTACGCCACGGAGCAGGCCGCGCTCCACAGCAGCGTCCGTCGCCAGTCCGCGCGCCGGCGCCAGGCCAGGATGGCTCCGCCGAGCAGCGGCAGCGTCACCCAGGGGTCCACCACCATCGTCCAGTCCAGGCTCAGGCGGCTGTCGGAGAAGGGCAGCAGCACCCGCGTCCCCCAGCCCGTCCACAAGTCGGGCAGGAGGTGCGCGAAGACGACGGAGGCCAGGCTGGTGAGGAACACGGGCGCCAGCCGCGCGCCGCGAAACAGGGCGCGGGCGGCCAGCGTGGCGGTGAGCGCCACCAGCGGCGCGGCGACGAGCGCGTGGGACAGCCCCCGGTGGGCCTGGAGCGCCACCGTCACCGCGTCGCCGCGCGCCAGCAGGGTGTCCAGGTCCGGCAGCTCCGCGGCGAGCACCGACGCCACCAGCACCGCGCGGTCCGTGGGGGAGGCGCGCTCCGGGGCGCCGGGGCGCACGTCGGGCTTGCGCATGGCGCCAATGGCGAGCCCGAGCAGTCCGTGGGTGAGGTTGTCCATGGCGTGGCTTCGTCTATCGCCCCACGGGCCGCGTGGCCAGCGGCAGGGGAGGCGCCATTCGCCCGGCGCCTGAAACGGCGAAGCGGGACGCCGGAAATCCCCGACGTCCCGCTCCAGGTGTGGCGTCACCGGGCCAGGCCCGGCGTCAGCGGCTGACTACCCGCCCAGCGCGCCGTTGATGAGCGGGGCCACAATCTGCATGCCCGGGTCCTCGGCGTTGTAGCCGTTGGCGGGCTCGTAGATGCGGACGCGCTGGTTGCCGTTGATCCACCGCGACAGGAACGTGTCCATGCCCACGAACTCGCTGTAGCACTTGTACGTCTGGCTCCACGGGAACTCGAGGTACTCGTACCAGTAGCGCTTCTTCTCCATCTGCTGGCAGGCGTGCGCGCCGATGAAGGTGATGATGGTGCTGCAGTGGCTGGAGTTGATGGCGCGCTCGTGCGGGATGAAATAGCTGAAGTTGTTGTACTTGTTCAGCTCGGTGACCAGCGCGTCCTGGTCCTGCTTCCAGTAGCCCAGCACGGACTCCTTGTCGTTGGGCGAGTGGAAGCGGTCATACGAGAAACGCGAGTAGTTGTAGTCGCGCGAGTAGCCCGTGTAGGCCAGCTGGTCGTTGGGGAACTCCTGCGCCACCATGCGGTTGATGGTGCCGAAGTCGCTCTGGCTGAACGTGCCCGGCAGCAGGGAGAAGACGGAGTTCAGGTCCCACGACTGGCGAATCTTGTCGTGCAGCGCGCGCGAGCGGAAGTTCGCGTTGGGCGCCAGGAAGATGGGGCCGGAGTCGTTGAGCAGGTAGCCACGCGCCGGGTTGATGGCCTTGCGCAGGAAGTAGTAGCCGGCCGACGTCGCCGTGCCACCCGCGCTGTAGCCCGTCATCAGCATCTTCTGGACGTTGGGGAACTGCGTCTTCGCGTAGTTCGCCACCGCCAGCGTGTTGTTGTAGCCGTTGTGGTGCCACGTCAGCGGCGGGTTCTGCCCCGTCGAATCGACGTAGGTGGCCACGTTGTTGCCCACGTGCACGTCACCGGTGCAGTACGGCACGTAGACGATGTTCCAACCCTTCGTCACCAGGTCCGTCTTGCTGCGCCCCGGCAGGCCCGGGTCCGCGCCGTTGACGAGCGGCGACACATACTTGGCCGTGAACTGGGTGATGTAGTCGTCGGCGATGCCGTTCGGATTGGCGGCGCCCAGCAGGCCCGCGCGGCCGCTACACGTGTCGTAATCCCAGCACGCGCCGCCACCTTCGAACAGGAACATCAGGTTGGGCGAACCCGTGCGATGTACCCAGAACTTGAACTGGGAGCCATTGCCACACTTGGTTCCTGGCAGCTCCACCTTCTGCCAGTTGTAGTTGTTGCCACCGTCCACCAGCACGTCGACGATGGAGGACATCACCACCTCCGCGCGTGCGGCTGCGGGCACGAGCGCGGCGGCCGTGAGTCCAGCCAGGACCAGGTTCTTCATTCGGGGACCTCCGGGTTTAGTTGGGAAATCCGTGTATACAATGGCGTTGCATCCGCGTCAGGAGGATTGTGGTTGTTTCACGTTTCCGACGAGAGGGACGCGGGTGCTGCATTGCGCCAAGGATGCGACGCATTGCGGCATCCGATGTGGTGCGTTGCGCTATCGCGCGGTGGGAGGTTGCCGCGCCCACTCCGTGCGCGGTATTCGGAGCGCCATGGCCGTGAATGCATGGAGAAAGGGCCTGCCCGGCCTTGTCGTGGCGACGGGCCTCGTGGTGGCGGCGCTGGTGTACGCGCTTCGCCAGGACCCGGAGCCGGTGACGCCGGAGTCGCCCGCCGTCATCGAGCAGGCCGCCACGCCCATGGCGCCGCATGCCGAGGCGCGCACGCCGCCGCCTCCTCCGCGGGCCACGCCGCCGCCGTTGGACCTGACGCGGCCGCCCGAGGAAGTGCCGGACGAAAACGCGCCCAAGGTGCACCCGGTGGACCTGCAGGTGATTCGCGCGAAGCTGCCCGACAACCTCTACTGGCGGATGGGCGCGCCCACGCAGGACCCGGCGGAGCTGGAGCGCCGCGAAGCGGAGTCCCGCCGCTGGAACGAGCTCTACGGCAAGGTGCTGTCCGCGGATGCCACGGTGGAGCAGATTCGCGAGTACTACGGCCACCGCCGGCAGGTGTCCGAGGACTTCATCACCTTCTCCACCGAGGTGTTGTCCCGGTTCGGTGACGTGCTGCCGGAGCGGGACCGCGGGCTCTACGAGCTGAGCATCAACATGCACCGCACGCGGCTGGCGGAGCTGCCGGCGCAGGAGCAGGACGCGCTGGACCGGCGAGAAGCCCAGGAGCGCCGCCGCGAGGCCTGGCGCCAGGGCCTCCAGTCGCCCTGAGCGCGCTCCCGTGCGGGCGAGGAGACTGTCCATCTCCGGACAGTGCCTCCGCGGGCGCGCCCGGCATGCCTCGGGGTGGGGAAGGGCGTCTCCCCCGAGCGGCGAGAATGTCGGCTGCCTTGCAGATTTCCGGCGCGTGACAGTGGGGTGGGCGCGGCGGAAATGTTAAGCGGCAGGTACATCGCCTTGGCCCGTTCTCACACCGACCGCGTGGACTCACTCTCGACCGGACAGGACCCTGGTGGCGCCAGCCACGGCGGGTCGGACGCCAGCGGGCTGGATACCGCCCTGCTGGACCAGATGCCGGAAGCGGTCGTGGTCTGCTCGCTGGACGCGGTCTGTGTCCATGTGAATCCCTCCCTGGAGCGGCACCTGGGCCGGCCGCGTCAGGAGCTGCTCGGCCGGAGGCTCTGGGAGCTGCACCCGGAGTGGGCGGAGCGTTCCTTCCAGGAGCGCTTCCTCCAGGTGGCCCGGACGGGCGAATCCGACGAGTTCGAATGCCACACAGCGCCCCAGGACCGCTGGTTCGTGAAACGGCTGTTTCGCGTCCATGAGCGGGTCGTCCTGTTCTCGCGAGACATCAGCGCGGAGAAGAAGCAGGAGGCGACGCTTCGGGCCCTCTACGACGAGATGCGCCGGGCGCAGCGGCACGCGGCCTTCCTGGCCCAGGCCAGCGAGGTGCTGGCGTCGTCCCTGGAGCACGACCTCATCCTGCAGCGCATGGCCCACCTCGCCGTTCCCATTTTGGGAGACGCGTGCTCGGTGGACCTCCCCATGCCGGACGGGCAGGTGCGCCGCGCCGCCGTCGCCTTCTCCAAGCCGGAGATGGTGGCGCCCGCGCAGGACTTCCAGGCGCGCTATCCCATCCGCCTGGAGGACGCGGCGGGTATCGGCAAGGTGCTGCGTACCGGCGTCACCGAGTTCATCCCGGACTTTCCCGCCATGCTCGCCGCCGCCCAGGGGGGCAGCTCGGCGTACCGGCGGGCCGTGGAGGGGCTGGGCATCAGCGCGTACATCATCGTCCCGCTCATCAGCCGGGGCCGGGTGCTGGGGGCGCTCACGCTGCTCAATTCGGAGTCCCGGCGCAGGTACACGGAGGCGGACGTGCGGCTGGCGGAAGACCTGGCCCGCCGCGCCGCCACCTCGCTGGACAACGGCCGGCTCTACACGGAGGCGCAGGAGGCCGTGCGCGCCCGGGACTCGTTCCTGTCCGTGGCGTCTCACGAGCTCAACACGCCTCTGACCTCGCTCATGCTCAACATCCAGGCGTTGCGGCGCGACATGGACCCGCGCGCCAGCAATGGCCCCGCGTCACCGGAGGCGCTCTCCACGAAGGTGGTGGCGGTGCAGCGGCAGGTCTCCCGCCTGTCGAGCCTGGTGCGCGAGCTGCTGGACGTGTCCCGCATCACCGCGGGGCGGCTGCGGCTGGAGCGCGAGGACCTGGACCTGGCCGCGCTCACCCGCGAGGTGGTGCCCCGCTTCACCGAGGACCTGGCGCGCGCGGGCTGTGCGCTGCACCTGGATGCGGAGGGCGCCGCCACCGGCCATTGGGACCGGCTGCGGCTGGAGCAGGTGCTGCAGAACCTGCTCTCCAACGCCATCAAGTACGGCCGGGGCCGCCCCATTGAAGTGCGGGTGGGGGCGGATGCGTCGCGCGCCTGGCTGTCGGTGAAGGACCAGGGCATGGGCATTCCGCCGGAGGGGCGCGCGCGTCTCTTCCAGCGCTTCGAGCGGCTGGCCAGCGAGCGGCACTACGGCGGACTGGGGCTGGGCCTGTGGATCGTGAAGCAGATTGTGGACGCCATGGAGGGGCGCATCCTCGTGGAGAGCGTGCCCGGCCAGGGCTCCACCTTCACCGTGGAGCTGCCGCGCCACCCGGCGTGACCAGGTGCGAGCGGACGCCGGAGGATACCACCCACAGTTGATGGGAGGTGCGCGTCACCGCCACGTGCAGGCGGCGGCGTGACTCGTCGTCCACCGGGTAGGCCCGCGCCGTCACGTCTGGGAGGATGACGTAGTCGAACTCCAGGCCCTTCACGCTGCCCACGTCGGTGACGTCCACGCCGGGCTCGAAGGTGAACTCGCCGTCGCTCACCAGCCGCGCCCAGGGCTGGTCGGAGACGACGCGGTAGATGGCCTTCGCGGACTCGGGGCTGCTGGCGATGACGCCCACGGAGGCGTGGGGCTCGCGGGCCACGAGGTCCCGGAGCGCCTCGCCGATGAAGAGCTGCGCCTGGGCCTCGTCGGGGAAGTGGTGGAAGCCCACCGGAGCGCCCGCGCGGCCGGTGGCGGCGGCCTCTGGGGCCTGCGCGCCCAGCACCTGCCGCGCCAGCTCCACCACGGGCTGGGGGCACCGGTAGGAGACCTGAAGCCGGCAGGTGGCGGCGTCGCGGATGTTGAGCTCGTTGAGGACGGCGGGCCAGCCCGCGAAGCCCGCGTCCGTCTGCTGCATCTCGTCGCCAGCCAGCGTGCAGCTCTTGCTCTTGCCCAGCAGCTGGCGGACGGCGAAGAGCTCGAAGAGGGAGAAGTCCTCGGCCTCGTCCAGCACCACGTGCGCCAGCCGCTCCAGGCCCAGCGAGGTGTGCTGGGCCTTGAGGAACATCAGGACGGGCAGGTCGTCCAGGTCCACCGTCCCGGCCATGGCGTCCGGCGTGTCGTCCTCGATGGAGCGCCCATCCACGGTGATGAGCCGCTCCGCGTCGGTGATGTGCTTGAGCGCCTTGGACAGCGGCGTGGCGAGCTGGAGGCGCGTGTGCTCCAGCGTCTCGTCGATGGCGGTGCGAGGAATCTCGCCCTTGGCGGCGGTAACCACGCTCTCCAGGAAGTGCCGGTCCATGTAAGCGTCCGCCATCCGCGTGCGCAGCCGCTCCAGCGTGGTGCCCGCGTCTGTCTTTGGCACGCCCACCCGGGCGGCCAACGCGCGCCGCAGGGTGGGGTGGCGCTTGAGGCGGGACACCAGCGGCGGCGTGTCATTCCACAGCTTGATGCCGGGCACGTTGAAGGCGGAGCGCGCGGCGGCGAGCAACCAGGCATCCCGCGTCTGCACGGCCACGTTGCCCAGGCCCAGCGGCGCCAGCAGCCGGCGGGACAGCCGCGCCAGCCCTTCTTCCGGGACGATGAGCTTCATGCGGGCCTGGGGGAACGTCTTCGGGTCGTCGAAGGCCAGCTTCGCCAGCCGGTGCAACGCCACGGTCGTCTTTCCACTGCCCGCGCTGCCCAGCACCAGCAGCGGCCGGTCCGGGCCGGTGCTGACGGCCTCGTACTGCTCGGCGTCCAACATGGCGGTGACGCCAAAGGCATCCTCGATGCGCCGCGCGCCCTTGCCGGTGCCCAGGAACTCCGGCCGCGCCGCTGTCCCCGCGCCGCCCGACTGGAGCGTGGCGAAGTCGCGGTTCACGCTGCGCCATGTGCCGTCCGCCAGGCGCTCCAGCACCAGCGCGCCGGAGATGATGCGCGTCAACACGCCGCGCTCGATGATGACCAGCCGGCGCGTCTCCACGCTGCCCTCGGCGAGCCGCTCACCGAAGTACTCCTCGTAGTCGTCGCCTTCCTCGTAGCAATAGAAGACACGGGCCACGGGAGCGAAGCGCCAGTCGATGACGCGCACACCAGCGCCCACGTCCGCGAACGTGGTGCGGCCCAGCAGGTAGTCGCGCGGGCCGCCTTCGCCATTGAGGCGCAGGTGCGCGAAGTAGGGGGCCTGTGGGTCGGGAAGCTTCACTCCCTCCTGACGTTCCAGGAGGGCGCGCATCTGGTTCATCTGCGCGAAGATGTGCGGCAGGTCGGCCACGGCAGCGGTGGAGGCGTCGTCCCGCAGCACCTGCAACTGGGCGACAAGTCCCTGGGCGTCCTGTCCGCGTGCGGACTTGCGCCGCGCGGCTTCCAGCGTGGACTGAACACGGGCCAGCAAGGCCTCTTCCTCGGCGATGATGGCGCGGGCATGGTCCGGCAGCGACGCCTCGACGTGGCTCATGCGCGGCAAGGTGAACCTCGGCGCCGTATGCGTCAACCTGTTGTTTTTCCTGAGAGAAATGCTGTCTTTTTGGTACTCTGTACCGGAAAGGGATGGACATGCGCGGTGTGACCCAGCGGCTGCTGCTGGTGGGGCTGGTGTTCCTGGCATGTACGGCCTCCGCGTCCCGCAAGGTCCTGTACGAGAAGGAATCGCCCTACACCCTCATCTCGGTGACAGAGGACGAGGAGGGGCGCCGGTACCTGGGCTTCGATGCCTCGGGGGCGCTGCAGAGCGTGGTCCGGCCGGGCAAGCCGCTGGACCTGGTGCTGCCCTACACGCAGGTCTCCATGGTGGGGCTGGCCTACGTGCCCGCGCCCAAGCGCATCCTCATCGTGGGGCTGGGGGGCGGGGCCATGCCCATGTTCCTGCGCAAGGTGGTGCCGCGAGCGCACATCGACGTGGTGGACATCGATCCGGATGTGGTGACGGTGGCCAGGCGCTACTTCGGCTTCCGGGAGGACTCGCACCTGCGCGCGCACGTCGGAGACGGCCGGCGCTTCATCGAAGCCGAGCGGCCCGCGTATGACCTCATCTTCCTGGATGCCTATGGCCCGGACAGCATCCCCGAGCACCTGGCCACGCAGGAGTTCCTGGCGGCGGTGCGAGCGAAGCTGAGCCCCCAGGGCGCGGTGGTGGGCAACGTGTGGGCCTTTCCGCCCAACCGTCACTACGACGCCATGGTGCACACGTGGCAGGTGGCCTTCACGCAGTTGTATGAGTTCATCGTGCCGCAGAGCTCGAACCGCATCCTGGTGGGCGTGGGGTACGAGGAGAAGGTGGCCGCCAAGACACTGGAAGCGCGCGCGGAGAAGCTGGAGCGCACCCGGGGCGTGCCGTTCGACTTGAGCGGGCTGGTGGACCGGGGCTACACGGACGCGACGGAGCGGCATCTGCGAGGCAAGGTGCTGAAGGACGCGGACCTGCCGAAGCCCGAGCCTGTGACGACGCCGGCGCAGGTCCGCTGAGCGCTTGTAGGGGGCTCGGACCTGCCTCACATCGACGTGTCTGTCTTCAGCGGTCCGTCCATGGAGGGGACCACGCCTTGGGATGCCGATAGCGGTCCTTCCGGGCGTCGAGGAAGGCGCGGAGCTTCGTGAGCGCGGGGTGCGCGTTGTCGCTACGCCAGACCAGGGAATGTGGGTACACGAGCATCGGGTTGCGGATGGGGATGCGGCGGAGGTTGTGCTCGGCCGGCCACACCAGCCGGATGTGTTCACCGACCAGGGTGGCCAGGCTCGAGGAGCCGGCAATCACCTCCAGGAGCGCATCGATGCCGAAGTCGGGACCGAGCGTGTCGATGGTGAGCCCGAATCTCGCGGCGAGCTCATCGTAATAGGCGGCCCACTCTGTTCCTGGGACGATGAAGGGCATCCAGACCTTGTGCTTCGCGAGCTCGGCCGGCGTCAGCGAAGTCGCAGCGGCGAGCCTGTGCGTATTGCTCGTGAGGAGCTCCACGGCGTCGTCGAGAACCCGGGCAGCCACGACGCCGTCGGTCAGTTGCTGCGCGGGCCGGGGGATGGCGCGAAACGTCGCGTCAATCGTCCCAGCCCGCACAGCGGCCAACGCGGTCTTCGCGTCGAAGAGATGCGTGACGACGTCGATTTCGATTTCAGGATGGGCGCTGTGGAAGTCCCGAAGGATGCGTGCGCTCCCGAGGTTCGGCTTGACCACGTCGACACGGAGCCGGCGGCGGCCAGGGCGCACGGAATCGGCTGCCCGCTCCGCCGCTTCGAGGAGGCTGCGAGCGTGAGGCAGGAACACCTGGCCGTCGATGGTGAGCTGAACGCCGCGTGGCGTCCGGACGAACAACCGGGCCCCGAGGCTGGCTTCGAGCGCGGCGATGCGCTTCGAGACGGCTTGCTGAGTCAGTGACAGCCTTGATGCCGCCTCTTGGAACTGTCCCGTGTCGGCGACGGCAATGAAGGTCCGCACCCCATCGAAATCCACGCTGCCCCGCCTCCGTTGCTCCAGTGTCGTCGGGGGAGGGTATCGCACGGGATTGGAGGGGGCCAGGGAACGGCACAACCCGCGGTTGTGTCTCAGGGGATATCAAGTTGTTTGATGTCTCAGTGATGCACTGGCTAGGGTTCTATTCAACGGCACGCACGCTTCAATGGCTGCCGTAATTCCAGGAGAACCGTTCCATGCATGGCGAGAAGCCATTCCTTCCCCGGGAGGTGCTGATTGGCACCCCTGAATCAGAGGTCATGTTCAGCAACATCCGGCGAGCGATGCGCCTGACCGCGGAATTGAACAAGCGCACCTTCGATGATGCCGAGGAGATCAGGGCGCTCTTCAGTGAGCTGACCGGCAGGAATGTCGACAGCTCGTTTTCACTCATCCCGCCGTTCTACACCGACCATGGCGTCAACATCCGCGTCGGGCGGAATGTGTTCATCAACCAGTGCTGTACGCTGATGGACATCGGCGGTATCGACATCGCTGACGACGTCATGATTGGCCCGAAGGTGAACCTCATCACGTCGAGTCATCCCCTGGAGCCCGCCCTGCGGCGTGCTTCCGCGGTCGCGAAGCCCATCGTGCTCCAGCGGAATGTCTGGATTGCGGCGGCCGTCACGATATTGCCGGGTGTGACGGTGGGCGAAAACTCGGTGGTGGGCGCAGGAGCGGTGGTGACCGAGGATGTGGCGCCGAACAGCTTCGTGGCGGGCGTCCCCGCCCGGCTGGTGCGACACCTGACTTGAGGGGCCACGGGGGCACGTCTCGGTGCCCCCTGGCCTCGCTCAATGTCAGGCGTTGGCGATGGACTTGGGCGGCAGCTTCAGCACCTGCCCGACCTTGATTTTGTCCGGGTCCTTGAGCTGGTCCTTGTTGGCCTCGAAAATCTTCGGGTACAGCTTCATGTCCCCGTAGATGTCCTTGGCCAGCTTGCTCAGCGTGTCGCCTGACTTGACGGTGTACAGGCCATACGGCGTCTCGTGCGTGACGGTGAGCATGACCATGACCTCGTTCTGCCAATTTGGATGTCTGGCCTTGATCTGGTCCCACATCCGGTCCCGGTCCCAGGCGTAGTCCACCGTCCCCTTGATGATGAGCTTGCCGTTCTCCTCGCGCGACTCGACCCTGGCGCCCACGTTCTTCGCCACGTCGAGCACGTCCTGGTAATCATTCTGCAAGGCCATGGTTGCTCCCTTTCGCCTGCGCACGCCGGAACGGGCGTGGTGCTGGGCGGGGCGCAATGTAGCCGCCTGCCCCGACGTGTCTGTCGCGCCTCGATGTCTCTGGGCGCGCGGATGGCGAGCGGTCAACAGAGTCCGTCCCGCGCCTGTCTCGGATAGACTGCGGGCGGAGGGAGAGGCGCGCCTCCCGCCCCGCGCGTCAGCGCCATGCGTTCGGCGCACGGTCACGGACAGTATTGCAGCGCGCACTCGTGCCGCTGGTCGATGCAGACCTGCGTCTCCTCGGGGTCCCCAAGGGCCTGACGAATGCATGCGGTGTAGGTGGTATGGCAGTCTTCACAGGTGGTCAGCGCCTGGACTTCGGCTCCGTGTGCCTCGTCCGTGCTGGCGGGGTCCCCCAGTCCCGGGTCCATGCCGCCACAGCCTGTCCCCATGAAGACCGCGGCCAGCGCTACGCCCATCCACGTAGCTCGCATGATGCCTCCCCCGTCGCGAAGACGGTCCTGTTGCGTTGTGGATTGCCAGAATTGCGGAGGTGCCTGGATGTGGCAATCGCGCCTGGAAGTCCCGGCGCTTGGCCTGTCTTCCCGCGGATGGTATGAGCATTCCGTCCGTCTGGCCTTGAGTCCAGGGCCAGCGCGGTTCGTGCACGGTCTTCGCCTCATCGCTGTCGAGATTCACTTCCGCTCGGGGGAGGCGGTGGGGAATGCCCCAGCGCGCCGCTCCCGGGTTCGTCCTTGGAGCTTGGATGTTTCGCCCGCGTATCTCCCTCCCTTCCGTCTGGCGGCCCCGTGCCGCCGTCGTTGCCCTGACGCTGCTGCTGAGCGCGTGCGCCACGCTGCCCCAGCGTGGGCAGATCGTCATGCGTGACGTGGCCTTCCCGTTGCGGGACTTCCGCTTCCCCTCGGGGCTCCGCGTGGTGGTGGAGCAGGATGCCCGCTCTCCCGTGGTGGCGGTGGTCGCGGTGGTGGGCGCGGGGGGCTCCAGTGACCCGGGTGGCAAGGAGGGCCTGGCGCACGTCGTGGAGCACCTGGCGTTCCGTTCGCGCCACGCGGGGAGTCCGTCGGTGTGGCGGCGCCTGGAGGCGTCGGGCGCGGGCTTCTACAACGCCTCCACCAGTTTGGATTACACGTCCTACGAGACGCTGGGCCCCAAGGAGGCGCTGCCCGTTCTCCTGAAGCTGGAAGGCCAGCGCCTGGCCGCGCCGCTCGCGGGCGTGAGCCCGGAGGTGTTCGCGGTCGAGCGCGAGGTGGTCCGCAACGAGCTCCGCCAGCGCAACGAGACGGGCTACGTGGGACAGGTCTTCAGCTGGTTGAACGCCGCGGCCTTCCCCGGTGGACACCCCTACGCGCGTCCTCTCGCCGGGACGCATGAGTCGCTGTCCGCGCTCAGCCTGTCGGATGCACAGCGCTTCGCCCGGGCGCACTACCGTCCAGACAACGTCACGCTGGTCATCGCCGGTGACGTGGACCTGGCGGCCGTGGAGGCCACGCTTCGGGCAAACCTGCCCGAGGCCTGGGTGGGGACAGGCGCACCCCTGGCGCTGGAGGCGCGTCTGCCCGCGCAGCCCGCGGCCCCGGCCACCACGCCCGCCCAGAAGTCGGTGCCCGTCTTCACCGCCGCCGTGCCCACGCCGGAGGTATATCTGTCCTGGGTGCTGCCGCGCGGCTTCGACGAGTCCAGCGCGGTCCAGGACTTCGTGCGCGCCACCTTCGGCCAGAACCTCTGGGGCGCGGTGCGCAACGACGGCGACATCGCGGACATCTCCACCAACCTGATTCCGGGGACGCGCGCCTCGCTGCTGGTGGTGCGGGTGCGGCTCAGCCGGGGCGACGACCCGACGCGCTCGGCGGGGAAGGTGTTGGACCAGGTGCAGAACGCGTGGGTCCAGGAGATTCAGCCCGGCTCCGTGCTGGGCCGCGAGTTCGATTTCCAGGCGACGCGCCGGCAGGTGGTGACGGGCATGGTGCTGGAGTCCGAGGACCTCATGTCCCGCACCGAGCGCCGGGCGTTGCTCACCCACTTCACGCAGGACGTGCGCTCCTACACCCGCTCGCAGGTGGCGCTGATGGGGCTCGGCGGCGGCAAGGTGACGGACTTCTCCTACCAGTGGCTGCAGCGGGACCGGGTGCGAATGATTGTCGTCCGTCCCGGTGAGGTGCCGGGCGCGGCGACGGCGGCCGCCACGCTATCCGCGGACGAGGAGCCCTGGACCACGCCCGCCGAGCAGGTGACGCCGTCCATGACGGCGGCGCTCGATTCGCCCGTGCAGGTGCTCAAGCTGGACAATGGCATGGAGGTGCTGCTCGCTCCGCGTCCGGGCCTCCCGGTGGTCCGCATCGGCGCGGCGCTGGGTGGCGGTTCGTCCTACGGCGCGAAGTCGGGGGTGGCGGACCTGGCCAACTGGGGCTCCTTCCGGGAGTCCTGGTTCGAGGGCCGCCCCAGTGACTGGGGCCTGCATTCGACCTCGTCGTTCCAGCGCGACCACCTGCGCGTCGGCATCTCCGGCACGGCCGGCAACGTCGGCAACATGCTGGCGATGCTGGCCGAGCAGCTCGACTCCACGCGGACCTCCGAGGACGTGGTGCGCTTCTACCGCGAGCAGGTGCTGCCCTGGCGCCAGGCGGTGGACTCGAATCCGGAGCTCCTGGCCGAGCGTCACCTCCAGAAGGCGCTGTATGGCACGCATCCCTTTGCGCGCGCCGCCACCGGCGCGGACCTGGCCCAGGTGTCCTGGACGGAAGCCGATGCATGGCTGAAGGACGTGTATCGCCCGGCCAATACGGTGGTCGTCATCGCCGGCGAGTTCGACGTGAAGGAAGTGGAGGGGCTGGCGCGCAAGTACCTCGGTGGTTGGAGCCGGGGGAAGGCGGCGCCCGTCGTCACGCCGGCCGCGCCGGAGCTGCCGGCGGCGTCTTCGGAGGCGACGGTCCTGCTCTCGCCGCGTCCTGGCGCGAGCCAGGCACAGGTGCAACTGGCCTGCCGGCTGCCCACGGCCACGCCTGAAGCAGAGGCGCGCTACGCGTTGATGGCGGAGCTGATTCACAATCACGCCTGGGGGGAGATGCGCTCGCGCCGGGGGGCGACGTACGGCTTCTCCGCGCGGCCCTGGCTGGGGCGCGGCGGCGCGGCCCACCTGGTCCTGGAGGGCGCGGTGGATGCGCAGCGCATGGGTGAAAGCATCAGCACCGTGACCCAGCTGCTCGCGTCCTTCGGGAAGGAAGTGCCCGAGCACGCGCTGGAGCGGGCTCGCAGGGGGATGCTGGCGTCCCAGGCCGTCTCCTTCATCAGCTCGGAAGCCTGGGTGAACGCGCTGCTGACCGCGCGCGTCCGGGGCTTCGAGCCGGACACGGTGACGCGCCGGCCCGCGCTGCTCCAGACGGTGACGGCCGAGTCCCTTCGGAAGGAGTTCGAGGGCTGCTCCCAGCGGCTCGTCGTCTCCATCACCGCGGATGAGGGCAAGGCGCGGCCCGTCATCCAGGCCATGTCCCAGCCGTAGCCCACCCCGGCCCCCTGCCTGCTGGCCATCCCGCCTGGCAGGGGCTGTCATCCACCTGCGTGTCCCTGGCTGCTTATCTTGAGGCCGCCAGGGACCAGCCAGGGGGGCGCCGCATGCGGTGGCAGGGTGGACGTCGCAGCTCGAATGTCGAGGACCGGCGGGGCAGTGGCCTGGGCCGCCCGCTGGCGCTGGGGGGCGGCGCGGCCTCCATCGTCGTGGCGCTGCTGGTGCTGCTGCTCGGAGGAGACCCTTCCGAGCTCGGGCTGGGCGGAGGCGAGGACCCTCGGAGCGTGGACGGCACGGGTGGTTCGGGCCAGCGCTTGGACCCCCGGCAGGAAGAGCTCAAGGACTTCGTGTCCGTCGTGCTCGCGGACACGGAGGACACCTGGCCGGAAGTGCTCGCGCCCGTGGGCGTGCAATACGCGCAGCCCCGGCTGGTGCTCTTCACGGACGCGGTGCAGTCCGCGTGCGGCTTCCAGGAGAGCGCGGTGGGGCCTTTCTACTGTCCACCGGACCGGCGCGTGTACCTGGACCTCGGCTTCTTCGACGAACTGGACCGTCGCTTCGGCGCGCCCGGTGACTTCGCGCAAGCCTATGTCGTGGCGCACGAGGTGGGGCACCACGTGCAGAACCTCCTGGGCATCTCGAGACAGGTGCAGTCACTGCGCGGACGCCTGTCCCCGGAAGAGGCCAATGCCCTGTCCGTCCTCCAGGAGCTGCAGGCGGACTGCTTCGCCGGCATCTGGGCCCACCATGCCCAGCGTCAGCGGCAGTTGCTGGAGTCGGGGGACGTCGAGGAAGGACTGGCCGCGGCGAGCGCCATCGGTGATGACACCTTGCAGCGGCGGGCCCAGGGCTACGTCGTCCCGGAGTCCTTCACCCACGGCTCTTCCGAGCAGCGCGTCACCTGGTTCCGGCGCGGGCTGGAGCAGGGCACGCTCGAAGCCTGTGACACCTTTGGCGACGCGGGCGTCGGAGCGCGCTGACGGTGTGCCCAAGGGCCCGGGTCAGCCGAGCCGGTCCACCGGTACCAGCAGCACGTCGCGCAGGCGCCAGTCCAGGCGTTTGAGGTCCTCGGCGGCGTTGCCCAGCCGGGTGACGAGCTCCGGTCCCCGCTCCTTCGGCACCAGGCGTACGTCCGCGCAGAAGACGTGTCCGTCCTCGCGCACGCGCACCTGAGCGGCCTCCACCCAGTCCAGGCCGCACAGGGCCTCGTGAATGCGGCGCGGCAGCGGCTCGGCGTGCTTCGAGTCGAGCGTGCGCGGCGCGCGGTCCATCAAGTCACCCAGCGCGGTGCGCAGGTGCCGCTGTCCGTCCCAGGCGATGTCCAGCGCGATGACCCCCGCCGCCACCGCGTCCGCCCACCACCAGCCCATGCCGATGCCCAGCACGCCCAACATGGCGGCGACCGCGGTGAGCCAGTCCGCCTTGTTCATCAGCGCGTCGGCGTGAAGCACCTTGTCGTGGAGCGACTCCGCCAGTGGCAGCTTCGCCCGTCCCAGCAACACGGACGGAATCGCCGACCACAGCAGGGCCGCCAGCATCAGCCAGCCCATCCACACGGTGTGGCCGAACAACTGCGTGGTCCCGATGGACGGGTATTCGGTGCGCACCAGCTTGAGCACGGACTCCACGAACAGCCACATCCCCATGAAGAGGAGCGCCACCGAGCCCACCAGGTACGCCACGGTGACGGCGCGGTGGTAGCCATAGGGGTACTCGGCGGAGGGCTTCCGGTGTGCCACCCGGCTGCCCACCAGGAAGGAGATGGGCGGAATGAGGCTGAGCAGGTCCTCCAGCCACGCCGCCTTCATGGCCTGGGACGCGCCCAGCGTGAGGTAGATGATGACGATGGCCGACGCCAGGTACGCCAGTGACCAGGCCTCCAGCCGCTGCGCGCGCTTGAGGGCGCGGTGCTTGTCGTCAGGCAAGTCTTTCGGGTCCACCGGGCCGCGCGCATGTCCGGCGTGTTGCCGTCGTTGCCGCCAGCTCATCGCCGGTCCTCCTCGGAGGTCGTGGGTGTCTCACCGGCTCTGGCGGAGGCGAGGAGGCGCCGCCGGATGGGCTCCGCGTGGTCGAGGACGAAGCGGTCCACGGTGAGCAGCCAGCGGTTTTCGCCCGCGGGCACCACCCAGATGCGCTGCTCCTCGCGGAGCACGTCTTCGCCAGCGGCGTAGCCCCATCCATCGAGCTGCCAGTCCCAGGCGGCCCGAAGGCCCGGGGCTTCATGCAGCCGCTCCACCTCGCGAACCCGGGCGCCCCAGGCCTGAAGCTGCGGCCCGGCGTCACTGCCCGGCGCCACGGAGACGGAGGCACCCTCCAGGGACTCCGGAACGGTCTGCCCCGGCGGCGCGCCCACACGCATCCGGGTGGTGAGGTAGGGCTGTCCCGCACCCAGCTGCTTCACCCAGGGGGACTTCGCGGTGATTCCTCCGACGACCACGTCCACCGCTCGCTCCTCCAGGGCGTGCATCAGCTCGGCTTCCGGGGCCACCGTCCAGGACACGCGCGCCCCCAGTTGTTCGGCGAGCTTCGCCACCGCCTCGGCTTCAGGCCCCGTGGGCTTGCCGTCCTGGAGGCCCGTCCAGGGCTCATGGCGCACGAGCCCCGCGCGCAGCACGCCATCTCGGACGATGCGCTCCTGCGTCCCGTGGGTATCCCGGGGAAGGCCACAGGCCCCCAGGAGCAGGGCCAGCCAACCGAACAGCAACACTCCGACACGCCTTTCACCGCGCACCGTCTGCGCCTCCCTTCGGTCCGTGAATCGCACCGGGAACGGTAGGCACGCGGCGGATGAGGCGCTACGCGCCCCGACTGCTCCTCGGAGTCACGGCGAAGAGGGGACCGCCTGCCTGCTCGCGGGCCCGGGACGCGTTCAATCCAGGTAGCCCCAGCGCTCCTCCTCGAAGACGAAGAAGGGGCGCCCGAAGGGAATCCTGTCCGTCCATCCCAGCACGTGACGGCGTGCGTCCGCCGGGCCGCTCACGTCGTAGGTGAAGCCGAAGTGAGGGCCGCTGAACCTGGCGGGTGGCAGCTGGGGGAGGAACTCCGGCACGAGCTGCTCCAGGGTGTCGGGGAGCTGTCCGTGCCGGGCCTGGTAGGCGCGGCAGGCCGCGATGAGCGTCTCGGCATTGCGTTGCGCGCGTTCCGCCTCCTTCTTCCCGGGGCGGAGCGCCATGTACAGCGTCAGGGGAATGCCGATGGCATTCCGCAGCAGCCCCCGAGCGGTGCCAAGGAATCGGTGGAGCGTCATATGGGCGAGACCATCGCATGACTGACGACTGCCTATCTTCTCCAAGAGGAGGACATCGCCATGCCAGATGTGGAAGCGCCGCGGCCGCTGTCCGAGCCGCCAGAGGAGGCGGAGGAGCGACAGAGCCGCTACATGGAGGAAGAGCCGGGCCACACGCCTGGGAGCGCGGAGGGCGACGACGAGGACGCGCCGCACCGTGTTCGCCCCTACCCGGACCCGGACCACACCCCGGGGCGGGCAGAAGGCTGAACCCAAGGCCGCCGGGAGGGCTGACCTGCCAGAGGACGTGGTAGGTGCAGGAATTCGCGCCCTTCTGGCGGCACCCTGCTGAAGTGTCGTGGGGGAGGGCGGCCTCGGGCGCGAAGCGCTGGGCCATGCCCTTCACGAGTCCCATGTCGAAGCGGCACGGGGAGGGATTGTCGAGGACCAGGCGGGCCTCGAGGAGCCAGGGGCTTGGACCTGAGCCCCTGCGGGAGCCGACGCTGTCTCTAACTGAAGTGGCGCTCCAGCACTGCGGCGACGTGTGGGTTCTTCTCCGCTTGAGTGGCCACTGCTGCCAGGGCGGGGCAGTTCTGAATGAACCAGGCCTTGTTCGGGCGCCAGTGCGTCATCACGGTGACGTAGAGGTCCAGCGCGCTGAAGCGCTTGCCGAGCACGTGGGGCTTGCCCACCTGGGCCTCGATTTCGCGCCAGAGGTTGGCGCGGCGCTCCATGACGGTGTCGCGCAGCCGGTCCGCGGCGGGACCGGGCAGGGTCCACTTCGGCGGGTCGTCCGCGTAGGTGAACGTCGGGTACACCGCGCCCACGAGGCGAAGCAGGAGGTTGAGGAAGCGCACGCGCTCGGGCGCCGTGGGTTCCGGCACCAGGCCGCTCTGGGGCGAGACGTCGTGCAGGTGCAGGATGATGGCCGCGCTCTCTGTCATCACCGCGCCATCGGGGAGGATCAGGGTGGGCACCTGCCCCAGGGGATTGAGCTTCAGCAGCCGGTCGCGTCCGGGACCGGGCTCCAGGTAGGGTAGCTCCGTCAGGCGGTGCGGGATGCCAGTGATGCTCAGCGCCATCTCCACGATGGCCGAGCCACATCCCGGTGAACCAATCAACTCATAGTCGTTCATGGACCGTTCCGTCATTCCCCAGAAGAGGGCAGTGGCTGCCTGTCGGGAACCCACGTGGGGACGATTTCCCCGGAGGCCGGAATCGTCAACTCCTCCCGGTGGAAATGGATGTGGCCGTGCCGTCACCAGCCTATGGCGACAGGTTCGCGAGGCGTAGCGTCCAGCAGTGAACCCAGGATGGAAGGCCCCGGACTCATGTGGATGTCACCCAACTCCACATCGCCTTCGAAGGGAACATCGACCGTGAGGGTTCGTGATGCCATCCCGGGGGCATCGAATCTCAGCGTCTGCACCCCAGATTTCAGGGTCGACCATTTGAAGGCGCCGTCCTGGGGGTCGACATAGAATTCGCGGTTGTTGAGGACGAAATTTGAGAAGGGCGCCCCATCGGGACCCAGGAGCCTGCCTCGGATTTGTGAATCACGTTGCATGACGATACGGAGGGGGGCCTCCCCCGGCTTCACAAGAAGTGCGAAGGTCTCGTATTCGGTCCCTCCCGAGGATTGTGCTGGGACGAAGGTATGGCCATCTATCGAGGCCGATATCGTGTGCGGGCCGGAAGACAGATGCCGCAGGACGAATCGCCCATCCGCGCCTGTGCGAACGCCGAAAGGTCCGCCGCATTTGAAGCTGACGGTCGGCGGCTCTGTCGCGTCAACTGGTGACTGCCGAGAGGCCGTGATAGTCGCGCCCTCCAGGGGCCTTCCGCTCGTTGTCACCACGATGCCGGAGACCGTCACACCTTCGGGAAAGCGCAGCTCCACCTGCGGCGGAGGTCCCTCTCGCAACTCGATGTCCTGGGCGACGGTTCGCCGGATGACACCCAGAACCTCCTTTTGTGCCCACACCGTGTAGTGCCCTGGCGGAACGGCCCCGAGTTGGAAGTGTCCCTGGGCATCTGAAGATGTATAGCGGCTGTGCGTGTCTTTCGCCTCGCGCCTGGCAAGGATGACGTCCGCATCGGGCACGGGAACATCGTGCTCATCCAACAAGATGCCTGACACAGTCGGGCCTTGCTTCAGCGAGATGCGGAGGTCGCCGCTAGGCGCGTGCACCGAAGCGACGTCCGGAAGGAAGCGCGGGTCAACGGCTTGGAGCCCCCAATCACCTGCGCGGCAGGCTTTCAGCTCGAAACGGCCGACGTCGTCCGTGGTCGTCTCATGAGCATGGTATGGCACCGCGGGGTTGCATTGGCGCTCCAACCTGAGCGTGACGTTCGAAGCGGGCGCCCCGCGTGCGTCGACTGCAACGCCGGCGATGGACACCGCGCGAAACAGGGTGATGGTGGCAGGGGACGTGGTCTCCGGAGAACTCAGCGTGACGACTTCGTCCAGATGACCCGGTGCTGACACCGTGACCTGGTTCATGTCGGGGCCGAAGGGGCCCAGACGAAAGCGGCCATCCAGGTTCGTTGTCGTGACGGGGTAGTCGATATCAAGGCGCTGCGGAACGACGGAGACGCGGGCACCTGGAATGGGCTGGCGCGCCTCGTCTTGAACGATTCCTTCGAAATGAGGTGCAGGCCGCAGTTCGAGTACCGTCTCAGCCCCGTTTCGTTCCTTCAGGGTGACTTCCTCGCTGGCAATCATCCCTTCATGGAAGGCCGACACTTTGAGGCCGTAGCCATTGCGGAGTCCGGAGAAATGAAACCGTCCTTTCGCGTCGGACGTGGCGAACTGAAAGGGGAAGTCATGTGGAAACTCCGCGGTGAGCTCGACGCGGGCGCCCGCGACGGGGCTTCCCTGGAAGAGGACTCGGCCTGCATGGTTCAGCGGCCGTGTGAGATGCACGCTGCCCCACGGAAGGGCGGTGGCCTCATTGAGATGGAGGAGCTCCGGTCGCCAGCCATCCTGCTTCGCCAGGAGGACGTAATGCCCATACGGCAGAGGGCCGATATGGAACCGGCCATCCGGACCTGCGATGCCGTCGAAGTATCGGTCCGTCGCCACGGAGACCAGGCTGATGCGGGCGCCTGGTAGCGGTACGTCCTCACCAAAGACGGTTCCCTCCACCCGTAAACCCGGAGCCAGCACCAACTGCAGTCCGTCGTGCGTCCCCAGGATGCCTTGTTGCACGGCCGCCCCGTCCTCGTTCAAGGCCCAGACCGACAGGATTCCGACGTCCAGTCCATCCAAGACGTAGGTGCCGTCACCGTCGGTGACCGTCTCTGCCTGGAGGATGGCTTCGCCCATGCGGGAGGAAACCCACTCCGTCAGAATGTCCTGGGCCGCCCGCGGGCAGTCATGCATGAGCCGGAGGGGTTTCCCCTCGCGGCGGGAGCCCCCTGTACCAGGCGCCCAGTCGGGACACGGCAGCTCTGCCAGGGGCTCCTCGGCCCGCGACAGGGCGGACACGCGAACGCCCGCGAGGGGGACTCCTCGCGCATCCACCACGGTGCCACGAATGCGCCGTCTCTTTTCGGGTTGAGGAAGCGAGCCCAGCGCCGCCATGCCTGGGGTGCCAGTTTCTTCGATGCGGTTCGCGGCTTGCGACGATGCGGCGACGCCTGCGCCTCGGGCGACGGCCTCTGACGTGGAGTTCGCATCCCAGGCGAGCATCCCGAGGACCCCGACGGCCAGAATCGTGAACGCCCCGCCGCTGCGCCTGCGCCGCTCCCTCGTCCTCGTCATGCCCCGACGGTAGGGAGCCGCGGCGGGGCAAGCCTCACGGAATCGTCATGATTGGCTCAGCAATCGCGCAGCACGCGCGTCGCGTGTCGGACGCCTCATGGAGCCCGCGTAGCCTCACCGAGCTGGGGGAATCCCTCCGCAAGGTGGTGCTGGCCCTGTGCCTGGGGAGAGAGCGACCTGGGGCAGCGTGCCCAGAAGTCACCGAAGCTGACGGTGGTCCGTTGAGGCGGGCGGCGTTTCCTGGGAGGAATGCGCAGACTGCACGCATCACTGAACCTGGAGGTCGTCCATGCAACTGTTCCTGACGGGCGCGAGCGGCTTCATCGGCGGCTCCCTTGCTCACTCGCTGAAGGCCCGTGGCCACGCCATCCGAGGGCTGGTCAGGGACAAGGCGAAGGCGGAGCGGCTGGCGGCGCTCGGCATCGAGCCCGTGCTGGGGGACTTGGAGGACCGCGCGCTGCTGACAGCCGAGGCGCGGCGCGCGGACGCGGTCATCAACGCGGCCAGCAGTGACCACGCGGAGGCCGTCGAGGCGCTCCTGGCGGGGCTGCGCGGCTCTGGCAAGCCGCTGCTCCACACCAGTGGTTCCAGCGTGATTGGCGACGACGCCCGAGGCGACGTGCTCTCCGACAAGGTGTTCGACGAGGACACCCCCTTCATCGTCGAGCCCGACAAGCAGGCCCGTCACGCGGTCGATACCAGCGTGCTCGGCGCCGAGGGAATGCGCGGCATCGTCCTGTGCAACACGATGATTTACGGCACGGGCACCGGGCTCAGCCCGGACAGCGTGCAGATTCCCCCGCTGGTGAAGCAGGCGCGCAAGAGCGGCGTGGTGCGCATCGTCGGCAAGGGCGTCAACCGCTGGTCCAACGTGCACATCGATGACGTGGTGGCGCTGTATCTGCTCGCCTTGGAGCGCGCGCCCGCCGGGGCCTTCTACTTCGTGGAGAACGGCGAGGCCTCCTACGCGGAGATTGGCGCCGCCATCGCCCAGCGGCTCGGGCTGGGGCCCGTCCAATCCTGGTCGGTGGAGGAAGCCAGCCGCGAATGGGGTGAAGGCCACGCGCGCTACTCCTTCGGCTCCAACAGCCGCGTGCGTGGCAAGCGCGCGCGCCGCGAACTGGACTGGAAGCCCCGGCACGACTCCGTCACGGCGTGGATTCGCGACGAGATGCCGCTCGGTTGAGTGCTAGTTCCAGGGGAAGATGGGACCCCAGACGGAGTGCGAGCTCAGCGCGACGGGGAGCTTGAGCGTCAACACCAGCCCCACCTCGCGGGCATGCCGCGTCCGCTCCTCGCCGCCGGGGCCGATGTCCCGCTCCCCGGCCAGGGGAATCCCGAAGCGCACGCCCAGACTGCCGAACACGAAGGCCAGGTAGGGCGCGACGTGCAGGCCCGTGGTCGCCACGCGCGTCCTGCTCGCCGTTTCATGCATGACGCCCAGCTCCACACCCCCGAAGAACAGGGTGCCCTGGAGCCCGGCGCAGAGCCGCGCGCTGCCGCGCTCCATCTTCTGTGCCTGCGCGAAGAGGCCCAGGGCGCCCACGCCCTTGAACCAATTGAGCGTCAATTCCCCGCCCACGCCCGTGCCGGACTCGTCCGCCCCGAATGCCGCGCTGTACAGGGGGCCCACGGACAGCCAGGTCTCTCTTTCAGGGAACAGCGTGATGTCCGCCCTCGCGGGCAGGGCGAAGAGCACGGACGCCGCCAGGAGCGGGACGGGAAGGCGCATGCGGCCGCCCGGATGCAACCACCGGGCCCTGTCTCTGCGCGAAGGAATGGCACGTCTTGCCTGTGCAAGGGACTGCACGTTGCGTCACCGCCCGTGCGCAGTCGCGGGGACGGACGGGGCGCGTCTGCTCATTTCTTCCGAGCCTTCGGCCCCGCGGGGCGAGCCGGCGCGGCGGAGGGCTCCACGGAGCCCAGCGTGACGGGGCCTTCGCGGTACAGGGCGTTGACCTTGCCGCCGCGAAGCTCCAGGGCCGCGAGGTTCCGCCCGTACCCGGTGCTCAGCCCGGTGTCGATGAGCAGCGCCTTGCCGTTGAAGCGCACCTTCACCTTGCCGTCGCGGTTCGTGGTGTGCCCCATGACCATGCGCCTGGCGCCATAACGCTTCAGCACCGCGTCCAGCGCGGGTTCGGCGTCCTGCGGCTCGCCCAGGGCGTAGCCTCGGAACCACAAGGGGCCCTGTGCGTCCCGCGCGCCGCCGGGGGGATTGTCGGGGAAGAAGTCCTGGCGCACCCAGCGGTTGAGTTCGGCCAGGTTTCCGCCGGGAACGCCGGGCGCGACGCCGCCGTGCACGAAGAGGGTGTCGTTGATGCGCACCACGGCGGCGTGCTTGCGCAGCCACTGGCCGTAGCGTCCCTGGAGGCTGTACGCGACGCGGTGCCCGTTGAGGCCGGGTGGGGAGCCGGCGCTGTCCTGCTCGGGGCTCTGGTCGGCGAACGAAGCCATCTCCCCGGGGTTCACGTAGCGCAGGTCACCCAGCATGTTCATGGCTTCATGGTTGCCGAGCAGGGCGTGGACCTGTCCGCCCGCGGCGAGCGCTTCCTGCTCCAGCCGCATGAGCAGGTCGAACGCCGCTCGCGTGTAGTCGCCCCGGTCCGGCACGTCGCCCGTCTGGACCAGGTGCGTCTTGCCGCCAATCCACCGGTCCTTCGCGTCGATGAGGCCGGCGAGCCGGAGCACCTCCTTCAGGGCGTCCACGTCACCGTGCACGTCCCCCACCGCCACCACGCGCTCCACGCCGGTGAAGGTGTCGGGGACCGAGTCCTCCAGCCGAGGCTGCGCCGGGGCATGGGGGGCGGGTGCCGCCGCCAGGAGCAGCGGGACGAGCACGAGCAGGGGGCGCGTGCGGAGCAAAGAGGGGGGCATGGGCATGTCCTCTGGTGAGACGGCGCGCCTGGGCTGGCCGGCCCAGGCGCGCTGGAGGACCTCAGCGTGTCACGCCCGCGCGGCCCTCGGTGCCTGAATCGCCTCCAGGCACCCGGGCCGCTCGGTCAGGCGACGGAGGGGCAGCGGTAGTCCCACTGCTGGTTCGGGTTGCCCGTGCACTCGTAGGTGATGAGCCGGGCGCCGCTGGACGTGTTGTGGTTCACGATGTCCACGCACTTGTTGGCGAGCACGCTGACCAGGTCACTCGCGGATGCGCTGCCGCACCCAGGTGGACGAGGTCGCGGTGGCCTGTCCCTGACGCGCGCGACGAACTGTACTGCTCCCTGGGTGCAGCACAGCGGGCGACACGTGGGGAGGACGTAGGATGGCGTCACGCCCATGCGCACCCACACTGAGGCCATTCCCTATGAAGTCCACCGCGATGACGGGTTCGTCGCCTCCGACGACCCCGCGCGCATCGACCTGGACGTCGTCCATGGCTACCTGTCCCGCTCATACTGGTCCGCGGGTATTCCCCGGGAGACGGTCGAGCGGGCCGCCCGGAACTCGCTCGTCTTCGGGCTCTATTCCTCTGGAGAGCAGGTGGGCTACGCCCGCGTCGTCACCGACCGCGCGAGCTTCGCCTATCTTTGTGACGTCTTCGTCCTGGAGTCGTACCAGGGGCGGGGCCTGGGCCAGTGGATGATGGAGGCGCTGCTCGAGCATCCCGACCTGCAAGGGCTTCGGCGGTTCTTGCTCGCCACGCGAGATGCCCATTCGCTCTATGCGCGTTACGGCTTTCGGCCATTGGGCGCACCCGCGTCCTTCATGGAGCGCCATGACCCGGACGTCTATGTTCGAAATCGAGAAGAGGGCGCGAAAGGGAAGACAAGATGAGGCTGCGGGCATGACAGCCGTGCGATGCTCAACTCCAATTGCTTCCTGCGGTTGATGCGTTGCTGGCTGTCTTTGGGGCTGGGCGCGGTGCTCCGGGCGAGCCAACGCACAGCGTCTTCGCTACTTCACTGAGACAGTTTCTTTCCAGAGACAGCTGTCTGGTTGTCGCGGGAAATAGCGAGGACAGGTCGCTGTTTCTTCGCCGGGTGCTTGTGACAGGCTTCAAGCGTTGTTACCTTTAAATTGCGAAATGCTGTTTATGCCGGGATGCGGATTTTTTGATGAGTCTGTCGTCCGAGGAGAGAGCAGCGTGCAACAGATTGAGGTCATTCGGCAGCTCGACCATCGGTTCCAGCATCAGGAGCCGTTTGGAAATTCATCGAAAATCGTGTTGCGTGTCATCGAACGCTACAAGTTCGTCCTGGAGGTGTTGTCGCGCCAGGACGCGCGGCTGCGGGCGCTGATGGAGCGCGTCGAGGCGCTGGACACCGCGTCCGTGAATGTCTTGTTCGGTGACCTGCTCGTGCGCGCCGCGCTGGAGACGGCCATCAGCAAGCTGGAGACGACGGGGCCGGTAGGGGCGGTGCGTGACACCTTCCCGGCGCTGCTCGGCGAGGCCCTCGATTCGCTGGAGGAGGGCCGTGGGAGGTCCGTCGCGCGCAAGGCGATGGGGCGTGACTTCACGGTGGGCCCTTTGGGCCGCACCTGGGTCTGGGACCTCCCGGACACGCCGTCGCGGGTTGGGGACCTGCTGCGCGACAGCATCCGCACCGGGTTCATGCCAGGGGCCAAGAGCAGCGTTGAAATCATCCGTCCGACGCCGCGCATGGTGGAGGGCCTGGAGCGGGCCTGTGAGCTGCTCCGGCGGCTGGTGCCGGAGATGGCGCAGAGCGTCTTCCTGCACCTGCACTGCATCGCCGTGGCGAACATCCGGGGCCCGCGTGGCCGGATGCTCACCGGCTCCGGGGGCGACGGCACGCCGTGCATGATTTTCATCGACCCGGACGAGCTGGAGAACCCGTGGGACACGGCGGGCCATATCCTGCATGAGGCGATTCACCTCAAGCTCTCCGACCTGATTCGCACGGGCGCCATCGTGACGGATGACGACCCGGTGGAGCTGCCCTGGGGACGGCGGACGGCCCTGTCCAACAGCGTCTTCGCCTACCACGCGTACGCGCACATGCAGGTGTTCCGCGAGGCGGTGAAGCACCTGGGGCCGGACTGCTACGCGGAGTTCGGAGCGCCTCGTGACTACGACGCTCCGGCCCACGCGATGTCGGTGGTGAAGAACGACGTCAAGCCCTACTCCCGGGCCGAGGAGCGGCTGGCGTACCTGCACTCGCAGCTCTCGGGCCCACTGTCGCCCCGGGTGACGCCCTACGGGCGCGAGCTCGTCGCGTGGCTCTGGGACACGGTTCGTCCCCTGGTGGACGGAGTCACCACGGGCGACACCGCTCCGCGCGCCGCGGCCTCCACGCCGTCACCGGTCAGCTCCAGCCGGGCGCCGTCCTCGGTGCGTTACCGGCAGGGGCGGAACCTCTCGTTGCGCCGCTCTCCGGCGTCAGAGGTGCTGTTCGCGCTGGACCCCACGTCTCAGAAGATCGTCACCCTGAACCTGTCGGCGTGGCTCGCCTTCGAGCTGTGTGACGGCAAGACGGAGGAAGAGGTCCTCACCTCGTACACGTCGTCGCTGGGGCTCGGGGCCGAGCGCGCCTGGGCCCAACTGGCGCCCACGCTCAGGGGCCTGGAGTCGAGCGGGATGATTGAGCAGGTCGCCGAGGGAGGTGCACCGTGACGAGTGGCCTGGGCGTCGTTCAGACGGCTGACCGAGCGCTGTCGCAGCACCCTGTGTTCGGGGACTCGCCGCGAATCCTGGCGAAGGTGATGACCCGTTACCGCTTTGGCGTGGAGTTGTTCGCGGAGCGGCTGCCGTCCCTGGCGCGCGCCGCGTCGACGGTGGAGGCGCTCAGTGACGCCGACGCGCGCCGCGTCTTCTTCGACCCGCTCGTGCGCCTGACGCTGGAGCAGGCCTTCTCCGGCCTGGAGGCGGGTCATCTGGCGTCGCCGCACCCGCTGGAGGAGATGCTGCCGGGCGCGCTGGAGGCGCTGCCGCTGGGCCTGTGCGAGTCGCGCATGCCCTCTCGCTTTCGGGTGGGAACGGAGGTGCCGAAGTGGCTGTGGGACGTGGCCCGGCCCGCGGACTCGTACTCCCGGGCGCTGCATGCCGCGTTCGACGGCGTCTTCGGCGCGAAGTCCAAGAGCGGCGGGACGCTCTTGAGCCCGGACGCCACCGCGCAGCGGAAGATCAACGACTCCATCGAGCTGCTCTCCCTGTTGCTGCCTGAGTCGGGCGCGAGCGCGCTGACCCACATCGAGGCCATCGCGCTGCTCAGCGCCCGGCTCGAAGGGGGCACCGTCCTGTCCGCCGCGGGGGGCGACCTGACGCCCTCCACCATCTTCCTGTCGTTGGAGGAGCTCGGGAACCCCTGGGACGTCGCCGGATGCCTGCTGCACGAAGGGCTTCACATGAAGCTCTTCGACGCGACGCGCTCGGTGGCGCTCGCGGTCCGTCCGGAGGAGACCATTCAGGTCCCCTGGCGTGACATCCGCTGGTCCATCGTCCGCACGGTGTTCGCCTACCACGTCTATGTGCACCTCTCGCTCTTCAAGGCGGCCGCGCTCACGGCGGACCGCACCCTGACGGAGCGGTTCGGGGACCCCTCGGCGTATGTGTCTCGCCCGCATGCGATGTCGGTGGTGAACAACGACAGCGCCTCGCGCTACGGCCGCTCGGTGGACCGTGCCCGCTACCTGGGAGAGATGTTGCTGACGGAGTGGGCCCACCTGCTCACCCCGCAAGGGCGCGACTTCGTTCGGTGGCTGAGCGAGTCCCTGGCGCCCGTGGACCGCGCGCTCTTCCTCAAGGACGCCGGCCCCCGAGCCCGTGAGCAGGAGCGGGCCGCGTACCGCAAGGTGAACGGGCTGCGGGTCCGCCCGTCGAAGCAGGGCGAGTGCTTGATGGTGTTCTCACCGGCCGCGCCACGCATCCAATGGCTCGACTTGAATGCGTGGCTGATTTTCGAACTCAGCGACGGCCGGACGTACTCCGACATGGAGCGGGCTTACCTCGAGGTTGTCGGCGCGAGAGTGGCCCCGGACGAAGCGCGCCGACAGTTGCGTTCGGGGCTCGACTCACTAGTACGCAGTACCCTCATAGAGCCAACACGGCAGCAAGGAGACGTGGCATGAACAACGGATCGCAGTGGCTGGAGACCGTGAAGAACCTGGTGGCCGAGAAGGACCTGCTCCAGGAGCCGAGCGTGACGTGTGGGTCGAGCGCGGAGCGCCAGTGGTGGCCTCCCTACGTCGTCAACGACACGTCCAAGAAGGAGGACTGACCCCCGGCGGGTCAGCCTGAATCCCTGACGTTCTGCCCGCCGTGTCCGCGCTCCCTTCGAGCCGGATGCGGCGGGCGCTCTTCCCCATCCCCATGCCACCGAGGACAGCGAGCGAATGGACACGTATGACATCGTGGTGGCGGGCAACGGCGCGTTGGGCCTGGCGACCGCGCGCGCCTTGACGCTGGTGGACCCCCGTCTGCGCATCGCCGTGGTCGGTCCCCTCAGCCGTCCCGCGGGAGCGTCCCCCGCCGCCGGGGCGATGCTGGGCTGCTACGGTGAGGTGACGGCGCCCTTGCTGCGGACCGCGCCGGGCCGCGCGAAGCATGCCAAGGGCGTGCTCGCCGCGCGCCTCTGGCCCTCGTGGCTGGAGCAGCTCAATGGCGAGCTGCCTGAGGACGCACACGTCCAGGTCCGCGCGGGCACCATTGTCTTCAGCAACGCCAAGTCCGGGACGATTGAGGACGAGAACTTCATCGCCATCCAGCAGGCGGTGAAGGACGAGGACGAACCGCACGAGCTGCTGGACCCCAACCAGGTGCCGGGCCTGAATCCCGCGGAGGACTGCCGGCCCAAGCAGGCGCTGTTCCTTCCCCGCGAGGGCTCGGTGGACGCGAGCCGCCTGCTGCGGGCGCTCACCCTGTCCCTGGAGCAGTCGCCGCAGGTGTCCGTCGTGGATGGGGCGGTCAAGACGCTGGACGTCCAGGGTGGCCGCGTGACGGGCGTGCGGTTGGAGGATGGCCGCGCGCTCAGCGCCGCGCAGGTGGTGCTCGCCATGGGCGTGGGGACGCAGGCGGTGCTCGACGAGCTACCGGAGCTGGCGCGGCGCATCCCCCGCATCTTCAGCGGCGGCGGGACGTCGCTGCTGCTCCAGGTGCCCCGGCCGTCGCTCCAGCACGTGGTGCGCACGCCGAACCGCGCCTTCGCCTGTGGCCTTCATGGCATGCCCCGCGGGGGGGACCAGCTCTACTTCGGCGCGACGAACATCCTGATGGCGCGGCCGATGCTGCGCACCACACCGGCCGACATGTACTTCCTGCTGGAGTGCGTCCTGGAGCAGATGGACCAGGACCTCTGCGCCGCGCAGCTCGTCGCCTGGCAGGCGGGAAACCGGCCCGTCACCGTGGACACGTGCCCGCTCATCGGACCGACGTCCGTTGACGGGCTGTGGCTGCTCACGGGCACGTACCGCGACGGGCTGTTCCTCTCCCCGCTGCTGGGGCAACACATGGCGCGGCGGATGTGCGGGCAGAGCGGCCTGGTGGCCGAGGACTTCCTGCCGGAGCGCAAGCCCATCTCCCTCTACACGCTGAAGGAGGCGCGCGCGGAGGCGCTCAAGCACTACCTGGCCATGGGCTGGGAGCACGGCATCCGGCTGCCCAAGGTGGGCTGGCACCGCGCCTTCCCGCGCTTCTACCAGCAGATGCTGGACTCGCTCTACGACGCGCTGGGGGAGGAGGAGTTCGTCATGCCCCCGGAGCTCCTGGCCATCGTCGACAGCAATCGCGCGGCCATGGTGCCGTTCTTCCGCAACTACTACGCGGAGGTCCGCAAGGCCTGGGCGTGAAGCGGGCCCAGGCCCGGGACGCTCAGTGGCTCTCCACCGCCGTCCGGTTCTGCCGGGCGGTGACGGCCTCAATCACCTTCTCCGGCGGGACGACGCCGTCGCGCCCGAGCAGCACCGCGGTGGACTCGCCCTCCGCCACCACCTTCCCGCGCGAGAGGAACTGGTGGGTGGCGTAGAAGTACTTCTCGTCCCAGCGGGTAATCGACATGGACACCGTGTACTTCTGGAACGGGCGAAGCGGCTTTTTGTAGTCCATGGTGTGGCGCACGATGATGGGCGCCCACTTCTGCTTGAGCATGAGCGCCAGCAGGCCCGTCCGGATGAACAGGTCGACCCGGCTCAAGTCACAGACGGTGAGGAACCGTCCGTTGTTCATGTGCAGGTTCAGGTCCAGGTCATTGGGCAGGACGCGCTGCTCCAGCGTGCTCGTCAGCGCGTCCACGCGCATCTCCGGCTTCCAGAGCGAGGAGAGCATGACCCACAACATCCTGAGATAGAGATTCATGTGCTTCGGACGGCTCCTGCAGGAAGAACGAGATGAGCCGGGCCGGCGGGTAGTAACCCAGCCCGGAGGAACGCTGATACATGAAACCCAGGTGCCCGCCATGCGGCGTCAGCTCCAGCCGCACGTGCTCCCGCAGCGCGCGTGCGTCGGGGAGCGTGTCCCGGGCGACGAGCGGGTCGTCCTCGGCGTTGAGGATGAGGAAGGGCACCTCGATGCCCGGCAGGAATTGCTGGCTGCTGCATCGCTCGTAGTAGTCCTCCGCGTCCTTGAAGCCGTGGAGGGGCGCGGTGAAGACCTCGTCGAAGGCCTGGATGCTGCGCATCCCGTTCAGCGTCCCAACGCGTGAGGCGAACTCCGGCAGGTGGGCCTTGAGCCGCGCGACGCGCTTGTACGAGTTCAACACGCGGAGCTGGTAGAGCTGGTTGATGCCTTCGCAGGCCCGCCGGGCCGTGCTGCCCAGGGAGAACGTCAGGGACACGGCCGCCGCGGCGGACAGGTGGCTGGCGTGGCCTGTCTCCGCCAGGTAGCGAATCAGCATGCTGCCGCCCAGGGAGAAGCCCACGCCATAGAGTGGCGTGTGGGGCTCCTGCTCACGGACGAGCCGCACCAGCCAGGCCAGGTGGTCAGTGAAGCCCGCGTGATAGAAGGGGGCCCGCCGGTTGGGCACGGCGCCGCCCCGGTGGCACAACACCGCCGCGCGCAGGCCGCGCAGGGACAGCTCCGACAGCAGGCTGCGGACGTAGGTGGAGTCCTGCGTGCCCTGCATGCCGGGCAGCAGGATGAACAATGGGCCTGGCCGCGTCCGGTTCAGCCAGTACACGTCCACGAAGTCACCGTCCGCCAGCTCGTGGCGGATGTGCTCGGTGACCACGTCGTGGCGGCGCCGGTCCAGGTGGGGGACCACGGTCTGCACATGGGAGAAGCGCAGCCACCAGGGGACGTGGAAGACGTTCGCATGCTCAGCCATGGACGGTCCGCGTGGGGGCCTCTTCGGGCAGCGGCATGCCCACCTCGGCCATGACGCTCAGGTCCTTCTCCGTCAGCACGCGGGTGCGCCGCCGCACGATGTCCGCTCCCAGCACCAGATTGAAGTTGGACACGCCGCCATAGCGGTGGTGCAGGAAGTGGTTGCGGTAGACGGCGCGCATGTAGCGGGTCCGCAGCAGCCACGCCAGCCACCGGGGCGCCGTGCGCTGTCCTTCCTCGAAGGGCATGTGCAGGTACGGGTGGACGAAGTGGCTCATGAAGGGCGGCAGCAGCAGCGTCACGCAGCCGGCCAGGAAGGCGATGGGCTTGAGCGTGAAGTAGAACACCGGGAAGAAGATGACCAGCGGGGCCACGAAGACGAAGGCGCCCTCGCCGTGCAGCCGGGTGGCAAAGGCACCGTTGATGATGGTCCGGCCGTGCTTGCCCCGCTGAAGCAGCTCCTCGGTGAGCTTCTGCTTCTCCTCCTCGCTCCGGAACTGCGTCACGTGGTTGCTCCGGAAAGTCCTCACGTGGTGGATGGTGTGGTGGGAGAAGTGCGTGTTGATCATCGGCCGGAACAGGCGCGGCGCGCGGTTCCAGAAGCGCACCGCCTTCGGACGCGCGTCGGACACGTACTCGTGCATGAAGGACTCGACGTACGAGGAGATGACGTACCCCAGCACGAGTCCGAGGAGGACATGGACGTAATCAGGCATTTTCAGCGTTCCTCGCCGGAGATGGTCAGCAGTCGGCCCAGCTGACCTGTCGGCTCGATGGAGGGCGGGGAGGCCAGCGGTGTCCTGGCCTGGCCCGCGTGGACAGGGGGAAAGCCCGTCATCCTGCCGGTGGCCTCGTCGTACACCTTGAGGCGGAAGGCGAGCACCGAGTCGCGCAGACCCAGCTTCACGCCCTCTTCGGCCAGTCCGTGCTGCTCCATGTAGCCGCGCAGCAGGTAGTTGGGAATCTGGGGCTTCAGGTGATGGACGTGGTGCAGGTTGATGGCGCCAAAGAGCCACTCGAAGGCGCGTGGAAGCACCAAGTGACTGCTGCCCTGGAGCGCCGAGCCCTTCAGGGACCACTGTGCCCGCGGAACCCAGTAGGGCCGCTCCACCTGGTGCTGCACGAAGAAGAGCCAGATGCCCAGGCCCGCGGCCACCTGGGTGATGATGAGGTGCACCACCAGCCACCGGGGCCAGTCACCCAGCGCCAGGAACGCGAGGTGGACGGCCACCAGCGCCAGGTTCGTCACCAGGATGGAGCGGCGCTCCGGCCTGCGTTCCTTGGCGACGATGCCCGGCATGCGGAAGCGCAGCAGGAACTGGAAGATGGGCCCCACGCCCAGGAGGACCGCGGGGTGCCGGTACAGCCGGTAGCGCAGGCGCTGCAAGGGCTTGAGCGCCAGGTACTCCTGGGCCGTCATCGTCACGATGTCGCCCACGCCGCGCCGGTCGAGGTCTCCGCTGGTGCTGTGGTGGACCAGGTGCATGGCCCGCCAGTACGCGTGCGGTGCCAGCGTCAGCATGCCCAGCACCACGCCCACCCGGTCATTGGTCACCGGACGCTGGAACAGCGAGCGGTGGGAACAGTCGTGCTGGAGGATGAAGACCCGGACGAGCACGACGCCCGCGAGCACCGCCAGCGCCACGCCGCCCACCAGGCTTTGGGCGAAGAAGACATAGCTGGCCCCCGCGAGCAGGACATAGGCGCCCACGCATCCCACGAGCTGGACCACGCTCCGCAGGGTGCGCGCCCGCCAATCCTGGGACCGGGCGCGAGAATCGCTAACGGTGGATGCGTCAGATGGCATGGCTGCCCCGAATCCCCAGACCTCCCCCGAGGGCAATCAATCTGGGAATTTCCGACATAACGCGCGTTGATTCTCGAATCAAGAAGCCCTGGGGTGGTGGGCGCTTGACGTCATCGGGCGCCGAATTCTCCTGTGGCCTCTGGGGCCGGGCCCTGCGGCGCGGGTGCCTCAACCCGGCGAGACGCCGAGCGCTCCACAGTAGAAGCAGAGCTCGTCGACGTCCTGCTCGATGAGCGCCGTCAGGGTGGTGCCGCCCCCATGCCCGGAGTCGCGAAGCGGGAGCAGGAGAAAGGGCCCGCCCTGCGTGCCTTCCGCCTGAAGTCTGGCGACCATCTTCAGCGGGTCGTGGGGTGGGGCGGTCCGGTCGTTCAGCGCGGCGACGAAGGCCATCCGGGGGTAGCGAAGCCCGGCGCTGACATGGTGGTAGGGCGAGTACCCCGCGAGGTAGGCACCCTCCACCGGGTCCTCGGGTGAGCCGTATTCGACGGTGGCCGAGCTCAGGTAGCCGAAGCTCGGGAAGCGCAGCATGTCGAGCGTGGGCGCGCGGCAGAAGACGGCCCCAAAGGACGCTGGGGCCTGCATGGCGGTGACGGCGACCAGCAGCCCACCATTGCTGTTTCCTCGCGAGGCCAGCCGGGCAGGCACCGTGTAGCCCTCCGACACGAGCCAGCGCGCCGCCGCGATGAAGTCGTCGAAGGCGTTCTGCCGACGTGTCTTGAGGGCCGCCTCGTGCCAGGCGCGGCCGTACTCTCCGCCGCCCCGGACGTTGGCGAAGGCCAGCACGCCGCCCCACTTCAGCCAGGCGGCTTGGAGCGGCGTGAAGCGCGGCTCCATGGAGATGTTGAAGCCGCCGTAGCCACTCAGCCTCACGGGCCACTGTCCGTCGCGCGGCAGGTCCTTCCGGTGGACGAGGAACATGGACACCCGGGTGCCGTCGCGCGACGGGTACCAGACCTGCTCCGTCACGTATTCGGACGCGTCGAGCCCGACGTCGGGGACGTGGTACGGCGTCAGCAGGTCTGCGTCGTAGTCGTAGCGATAGACAGAGGGGGCCTGCACGTACGACATGAAGTTCACCCACACCTCGTCGCCCTGCCATGGGCCACTGACGCCGCTGATGATTCCCTCTCCCTCGTTGCGATTCACGGAGCCCAGGGCTGGGAGCTTCAGGTCGCGCAGCCAGGTGCCGTCCTCGGCGTGGATGCGCACGTGGTGCGACGCCGCGCGTGAATAGACGGCGTAGAGCCGGCCGCCGACGCCTGCGACAGTCTGAAGGGTGTGCTCGCTTTCCGGGATGAGCGTCCGCCACTGGGTGGGCGCCGTCAGCGGCGCGGTGCAGAGCCTGCCTCGTGGTGCGTCGAGGTCGGTATGGATGAGCAGGGACTCCCCGATGACCTGCACCTGATTGAGGGAGGTCATGGCCGTTGCCACGGGGATGAGCGCATCATCCGCGAGGCGCAGCAGGGTGATGACGTTGGCGTGGACGTAGTCCCACTTCGCGAGCACGGCGAAGCGGCCGCACTCGCTCACCTTGACGGTGCACCAGTACTCCTTTTCGTGGTCATCACCGAAGACGCGCCGGGCGGGTGCGCCCGAGCCCAGCCGGTGCTCGTAGACGGCGTTCCAGTGGGCCTCTTCGCCCGTGGGCACCTCGCCGGGGTCGGGATTCGCGGCGTAGAAGAACCCGGATGAATCGGGCCGCCAGGCCACCGAGGCGTGGCTGGTGCCTCGGGGGCGGTCCGGCAGCAGCCTCCCCGTCGAGACCTCGAGGACGTGAATCAATGCGCCGTGGGCGCTTCCCACGGCCTTGCCGAACGCGACGAATGCGCCATCCGGGGAGGGGACCGCGAAGACGAGCACCTCGTTGCTCGCCCACGTGTTGGGGTCGAGCAACGTCTCCAACGGCGCTCCTTCGTGGCGCCGGAGCAGGAGCTTGAGCTTGTCGTCGTGGGCCTCTGCCTGCCAGATGAACTCACGCCCCTCCGGACCGGCGGCGATGGGCGGGGACCTGCGTGCCTGCCGCGCGGAGCGGGTGACCGCCTCGCGCAGTGCCTCGCGTCCAGGGAAGGCGTGGAGCACCGATTGCGTGAGGGCCTCCTGCTCGGAAATCCACGCCTGCGTCTCCGGCGCATCGAGCTGTTCCATCCACGCGTAGGGGTCGTCGAAGCGCTGGCCGTGCAGCGTGTAGCCGCTCAGCGCGTCTCTGCGTGCGGAGGGGTACTTCCAGGTCCGGTCCACGGGCGTCATCGGATGTTCCTCTACGGGGGTGGGTCCTGGCGCGGACGTGCAGGCAGGAGGGCAGGGTGTCGAACTCCGGTATTACGCGCGTGAATCCGACGAATTCCAGGAGGCCGTGGGGCGCGGTGCGGAGCGCGTCGTCGCACCTTGTTTGATTTGCGTAAAACGGAAATAATCCTGCGTCACTTCATCGGGATGGTTTCAACGTTGTTGCGGATTCGCGAGTCGCAGATGAGTTCGTTGCGCAGCGCCGCGATGGACAGCCGCGTCGCGCAGCTCGTCACAGCGCTCCTCGCGGAGCCTTCGGCGGCGGAGCCTGGATGGACCCGCGAGCGGCTCGAGCCGGTGGTGCGCAGGGTGGTGGACCGGGGCATCTTCTCGCTCGACGACGTGCGCGTGTACGTGCAGCTCGCCGAGTCGCTGGGGGATGACTTCGAGTCACAGCGTCGCCACGCGTGGATGCGCTCGTGGCTGGATGACGCCTCCGTTTCGGACCCTGTCGCGCGTCTGCACCGCGTGGTGCGCGAGCGCCGCCGCCGCGAGGACGTGGCAGCGCAGAACCAGCGGAAGGAAGCGGCCTTCCGCCTCCGCCACGCCCCGCCCGGCGAGGGCCGCTGACTTTTCCTCTCCCTGGATGCCTCATGCCCCCTTCCTCGACTTCACGGCAGGACCCGGCGGTTGCTCCATGCCCATTGCAGGCGGGCAAGGGGCAGGTGGAGGTTGTTGTTGTCGATGACCGCGAGACGCCGCTGTCCGGCGTGGCGGTGGAGCTGGCGCAGGGGGCGGCGGACGAGGCGCTGCGCACGCGCACCGACGAGCACGGCGTCGCGCTGTTCGAGGGGCTCGTGGAGGGGCGCTACCGCTTCCGGTTGCTCGACGTGGAGCCCGCGCTGTGGCGGGTGCTCGGCCGGCTTCCTCTGCCTCCGCGCGCCGCGGGCGCAGCGCCCCGCTGGAGCTCCGTCTCGCTACCGAAGCCGCTGTCCTGGACGTGCGAAGGGACGGAGTCGCTCGCGGTGCTGGCGGCGAAGCTGGGTGTGCGTCCCTCACGGCTCATTGACGCGAGCACGGGACAGCCGCTCACCCCGGAGGTGGCTCCCGCTCCGGGAACGCGTGTGGAGGTGCTGCCGTTCTCCCATGAGTGGACGACGGTGGAGACCGGCTTCCGGCATGTGGTCCACCGCATCGGGCTTCCCCTGTCCCTGGTGGTGGTGCTGCGCGACGGCACGCACCACCCCCGAGCGCACCAGCCCTACCTGTTGAAGGTGTGGCTGGACGACGAGGAGGAGTTGCCCGCGCGCGAGGGCATGACGGACGCGGAGGGCCGCATGGCGCAGGTCCTGCCCGCTCGCGCGGCGCGGGGCGAGGTGACGGTGTCTCCCGGCCGCGACGACGAGCGCAAGGTGACGCTGCGCTTCGCGGCGCTGCGCGCGACGAGCGCTCCGGAGGGCTTGCAGGAGCGGCTGGAGAACCTGGGGTTCTCCTGTGGCGGCGAGCGTGGCCAGTTCGGCCCGAAGACGCGCCTGGCCGTGGAGTGGTTCCAGTACGCGCTCGGGCTGCCTCCGAGCGGAGAGGCCGACGAGGCGACCTGCGCCGCGCTGGGCCTGTTGCACCGCTCGTAGCATCGGAGGTCTTTCGTCATGCAGTGCCCCAACTGCGCGCCCGACACGATGCGCGACCTGTCCGTGACGCCGCCTAGCTGCTTGGAATGCGGCGCGGTGCTGGTCTCCGAGCCTCCCAGCATTCCCCCCTCCTTCGGCTCGATGGAGACCGAGGTCGAGCGGCTGGAGAGCGGCGACTACGACGACGTCCTGGATGACATCCTGGACGACGAGGAGCCGTACCGACTCTCCAGCAACGAGATGCGTGATGAGACGCTCGGGGCATCGCTGGTCACCGACGACATCACGCCCCCGAAGTCGCCCCCGTCCAATACGATGGGCGACGACGTCGCCGAGGAGCGCTGTGTTCCGCTGGGCGCGGAGACCACCGTCTCCGACAGGCCCGTCGTTCCGCCGAGCTTCCCGCTGCGGACGCTCCTGTGGAACATCGCGGACCTGGGCGGAGGCCCGAGTGGAACGCTCCCGGTGCGCAAGCCCTGGACCATTGCCGCCCTGGCCCATGTCATCCGCACGGCGAACGCCGACATCGTCACCATCCTGGAGCTGAAGAAGAAGGGTGGCATCCGTCTGGTGGAGCCCAAGCCTCCGGTCCCGATGAAGCAACACACGGGCCGCGGAGGCAGCGGAACGAAGCTTCTGGTGTTGAAGCAACTGGCGTCGGCCTTCGTCGAGCCCACTGGCTACCAGGTCAAGACCGCCTCCGGCGCACAGGTCGGTCAGATTGCGGCTCAGGAGGCGGCGCTCCTCAACGACCTGGCGAAGCACTTCGCGGAGCACGTGCGGCGGACCATCTGGCCCCGTGACGAGCAGGACACGGACGCCGAGGCGTGGGACCCCTCTCATATCGAATGGAGCGAGACCTCGCGGGCGCTGGACGCCGACAAGCTGGGCATCATCGAGGGCCGGCTCGACGCGGCCTGGGCGGAATGCGAGCCAGACCTCGTGAAGCGCTTCGGCAAGCCTCCGGCGAAGAAGGCGAAGGGCGAGGACGACGAAGAAGACGAGGAGCCACCCGAGACGCTCGTTGCGACGTCGATCGACGTGTTCGGGAAGAAGCAGGCGAAGCTGGACGCCTACTGTCTGCTCTGCGTGCGGCTGCTCGTGGAGGAGGGCTACTACGACTGGCTCCAGCCCCACGCGAACCGCTACACGTCTACGGAGAAGGACTCGAAGAAGGGCGGCGCGGAGGCGAAGGAGAAGGCGAAGCGGGACGACCTGGCGAAGCTTGGCATCGCGCTCCTCCGCGAGCACTGCGGCATCCTGTTCCACCGCTATCTGGCGGTCATCGCGGGCCTGGACGCCAAGGGTGTCCCGGCCAGTCAGGGGCAGGTCCTCGAGAACATCCTGCACCGCTCCAACGACGCGCATCTGCAGCGCGTCTACAAGAAGAAGCTCGCCGAGTACCAGGCGCGCAAGGGCGAGGTGGAGGACGCGCCGGAGTCGCACGCGGGGCTGCGCGAGTTCCTTCGCATCCGTGATGCGTTGAACGACCAGTGCAAGGCGCGCGGTGAGGAGGTCTATGCGTCGTGGCCCGCGGAGGTGCCCGACAAGCCCGTCAAGGGGCTCTACACCCAAGATGAGGCGTACGGCGTCCTGTGGCGCAAGTCCAAGTTGGACGTGGACGAATCCGCCATCTCGTACCTCAGTGCCTACGTGGCGAAGCGCTCGCCGGGGGGCGAATCCCCGTCGATGGATGTCGACACCAGGATGGGGGACGACGAGGCGGAGGACGCGCCGGCGCAGACCGTCAAGAGCCTCTACAGCAAGCGGGAGCCCATCCGGATTCCGGTGCGGCTGGCGCAGGTGAAGAACGCGCCCGAGGTGAGCGTGGTGGCGTGGCATCCCCCCGCGCCGGGAGACCGCAACAAGAACGCGCGCGGCACGGACTTCCGCGCCTTCCTCCAGTACTGCAAGGACGAGCGCCAGGAGAAGGTGCTCGGCGTGGTGCTCTCGGACCTGAACATCGACACCGCGCGGCCCAAGGCCGAGCTCGCGAACGATGGCACGCCGTACATCGACACCTGCGTGGAGCGCCTGTCGTTCCACCAGTTCTTCCAGACGCTGCTGGGGCCCGGGGCGGATGCGAGCCACCTGTACGACATGGCGCCCCAGCTCTCGACCATCGCCAAGAGCAAGTTCGGTAGCTGGGCCGTGGACAGCGAGAAGGCGTTCGGGGACGGCTCGCTCAAGACGCTCCGAAGCTTCGTCAACAGCCGGGTGCAGCCGGAGATGTTCGCCCCCTTCAAGACGTCGACAGGCGTCGAGCTGCGGCCCATGTTCTCGTCCGCGGAGGACGTGCTGGCTCACATCGAGTCGTTCATCACGCCTCCGCAGCAGCGCTACGGGGCGAGCGGCTACGACAAGATTCTCGTGTACTCGCGGCGGACGGATGGCTGGATGCTGGAGCAGTCGTCGGTCTACGTCATCCCGTTTCCCATGGCGCTCGCGGACGAGAAGGAGAAGGGACTCTTCTTCATCCACGGCAACCTGCTGCCCAAGCACCTCCAGCCGTTCTGGCGGCTCATCCAACGGGAGGACGCGGCGCTGCCCGAGGATGAGCGGATCTTCGACCACCTGCGTGCCCCGGGCGTGAAGCTCACGGGTTCGGAGGACGCGCGCTGGGAAGAGGTCATGGCCGCCGCGAAGAAGCTGAGCGACCACATGCCGCTCGTCTCCGACCTGCGGCTCATCTACAGCGGCGAGGAGGCGCTGGTCGTGGAGGAGGTGGAGGTCGCCACCGAGACGACGTCCTCCGAGCTGGAGCATTTGGAAGCACTGTGTGCCGCCTATCAGCAGTCCCAGGCCACGGATGACGAAGCCACGGAGGCGCTCGGCGCGATTCTGGACGCCGCGGAGAAGGTCCCCGCTTCGGACCATGCCCGTTCCAACGCGCTGGTGGCGGAGGCCATGCAGTGGCGGGAGACGTTCGCCGCGCTGCGGAGCGCGGGCTTCGAACCGGAGGCGTACTGGGACCATCGGCCCGCGCTGAAGTCGGAGGAGGGGATGGACAAGGGGGGCGGCCAGGGCATCTCGCTGGACACCCACCTGGGCTCCATCCACCAGGGGCGGGTTCACAACGCGGGCGGTGGGGACTGTCTGTTCCGCTCGCTGTCCCAGTTGTTCTTCGGCAGGGAGGAGCACCACCGCGAGGTGCGCCAGGCGGTGGTCAATCACCTGGAGGACCTGCTCGCCGGGCAGTCGCTGGACGACGGGGGCATGGTGGGACCCTCGACGGCGGCGACGTTCCGACAGGACATGGGGCTGCTGCTCGACTGGCACCGTGTGGCCTGGCCGCAGGAGCCCGCGTATCGCCGGGTGGCGGGCATGGACCCCTGGCGCCAGTACCTGCGGGCCATGAGCCGGGACAGGGTTTGGGGCGACCACGTGGTGCTGGCGGCGGCGTCCCACCTGTTCCAGGTGCGCTTCGAGGTTTTCGCCCAGACGGGGGCGACTTCGTACTGGACGGACCTGGTGGACTTCGTGCCGCGCACCGAGGGACACGCGGCGCGGCCCCTGCTCCGGCTGGCGAACCTGGGCAACGCGCACTACGAGGCGGTGGGGCCCACGGATGCGCCGCTTCCCGCGGCCACGGCATTCCCCGCCGAATTGGGAGCGCTCAGCGAGCGCCGCCGCCGCGACGAGGGGCCGGCACTTCAGCCTGGTTCGAAGAAGGTCGAGTCTCCGCGGTCAGCGGCGACGTCGACGCAGAGCGCCACCGCGACGTCGGCTCCGCCCACTGTGGGCCCGGTCTGCAAGTGGCCTCACACGTGCTACTTCCAGTCCGACACCCCCACCCACCATTCGCACGCACTCTTCCTTTTCGGGGAGAATGCCGTCGCGAAGAAGGCCAGATACCCCCAGCCGGACACGCAGGCCGTCATCCGGATGAACCCCAACGCGCTCGGGATTCGCACGTGCTGGGTGCCGGGCAAGGGGATGGAGGACAAGGACCTCGCGAAGAACCAGCAGGCCATCGATGAGGACTGTGCCGAGGCCGTCCAGCTCCTGAAGAGTGGCCATTACACCACGCTGGTGGTGCCGTGGAACCACTCACGGGGCCATGTGGACATCGGGACGGGAGTCGCCAGGTTGCCGGGCAATGCGCCCAAGACGTGGGCGTACCTGACGAAGAAGATCGACGAACTCATCGCCTGGGCAAACACGCACCTGGGCACGGTGCTGGTCGTCCCGCAGGTGAACGTGCTCGTGCCTGCCGTGGTGCGGCAGCAGGCGACGGACCTCCACGTGCAAGAGGTCTCGGACGTGATGAGGCAGGCTGCCTCCATGGGAGATGACTCCAGCACGAGCGTCCTGGGGCAGCCGAACGTCGTGTCGTTGAGGACGCTGCTCTTCTCCGGCGCCACGTCCCCTGAGACGGGGCTGCTGTCGGACAAGGACTACGAGAAGAACAAGGCGATGTTCGACGAGGACCTGGACGTGCTCACCCAGAAGGTGGAGAGCGGCCAGTATCGCAGGCTCGTGCTCGAACGAGACGATGAGGGGCGCATCGTTCTTGGCACGGAATTGGGGAAGCTCGACAAGCACGCGCCTCGGACGCTGGATTATCTGCGCGAGCGCCTGGAGGCGCTGTGCAGGCGCTGTACAGAGGTCCACGTCGAGAGCGCGACGTCGAAGCGGCAGGTCGTCGAGGACGAGAACTCGATGCAGGGCGTCGAGGAGTCGCAGTCCCTGGACTTCCTGTCCGCCAGCGATGGCCGTACTTCCTCCGAGGGAATCAAGCGCAAGAAGCCCAGCGTCGTCGCCGAGGACTGGGAGGACGACGACGCCACCCAGGCGATGGACCCAGCGGCCTGGGGGACCGCGGCGTTCTCGAACTCGGGCTTCAGTGGAGGAGCCCCGTCGTCGCAGTCCTTCGCGGGCTCGGGACAGGTTGCGCCGTCGAACCCTAGGAAGCGCAAGTTCATGGGGCAGCCTGCGAGCGCCGAAGAGAACGAAGAGGTGCAGCTCATGAATGGCGATGACGTGCCGCCCCCGCCTCCCGTCTGGGAGGAGGGGGATGAGGCGGACCCCAAGAAGCAGAAGACGGGGCCGACTGAGTAGGGCCTCGGCATGGGGCAGTCATTTGGAGGCGGCGCGTCAGGCCGTGACGCAGAGCGTGCTGGAGGGTCTCCGGCCTTTCATGAGTCACAAGTCTGGCGCCACTCTCTATCTAAACACATCCAGTGACGGCGACATCCGCTGCGTGGCCCGCCAAAGCCACGCATGCCATCAGCACTCGCCGACGGTTCCTGATGCACAAGCGGTGTGACTCCGGCGCGTGACACATCCACTGGGCCGCGTTGGAGGCCAAGTGCATGGACGCTTGCTGCGGCGGCGCGTATGAGAATTGCGCAGCCAACCTGGAGATACCCAACATGAACAGACAGCGAAGTGTCTTGGCTGCACTCGGCGTGCTGGCCGTTGCCCTCGGGGTGACGGGTTGCTCGCCCGAGTGCGAGACCTCATCGGACTGTGCGTCGACGGGGGCGACCCCGTACGTGTGCGTCGAGGAGAAATGCGTGCCCGACGACTCGCCCTGCGCAGCAGGATGTGGCAGCGGTACCGTGTGCGACGAGTCGGCGGACAACGGACGTGGCGTGTGCGTCCAGTGCTTGAGCGACGCGCAGTGCGGCGGTGATACGCCTGTCTGTGACATCACCAGCAAGAGCTGCAAGACGTGTCTCGAGGGCGCCGATGGCAGCGCCCAGGGCTGTCTGACGGGACAGGTCTGCAACGCTGGCGGCAACGGCGGTCTCGGCGTGTGCGAGGGCTGCGGCAGCAACGCCGAGTGTGCCGAGGGCACGCCTCAATGCAAGCTCGGGACCCCGGGCGTGTGCGTGGAGTGTCTGGAGAGCAGCCACTGCGCCAACGACGCCCAGCCGGTGTGCAGCGACAACAACGTGTGCGGCTGCACCGAGAGCGCGCAGTGCGGTGGTGAGACGCCACTGTGCGACACCGCTCGGGACAACGGGCAGGGCGAGTGCGTGGAGTGCATCGACAACAGCCAGTGCTCCGCGCGGCAGAGCTGCAACGCCGCTGGAAGGTGCGAGACGTTGACGGGGCTCGACGAGGCGAACGCGCAGATTGCCGCCTTCCACGCGGCCCCCACGGGCGACCTGCCCGAGCCGCTGTCCATTCACGGCGCCTTCGTCACCGCCATCACTCCGGAGAGCGTTGAGCCCCGCGGCTTCTTCGTGCAGGCCACGGCGGAGGGCCCCGCGTTGTTCGTCAGCCACTCCGACGAGGCGCAGGTGGCCGTGGGGGACCGGGTCTCCTTCAAGGTGGTCACGAAGCTCCTCCAGTCCGGCAACACCGCCGCGGACTACAAGCTGGACACCGCGAGCGTCATCTCCGACTTCCAGAAGCTGAGCTCGGGCCACCCTGTGCGGAAGCTCGCGGCGGACGGCGGCCTGGTGACGCACGTCACCGACGACGCGGTGGTGAACCTCGACACTTACGAGAGCCGGCTCGTCCGGGTGACCGGCAGGGTGACCACCACGGCGGGTGCCGGCAAGCAGGCGGGAACCGGCTACAAGGTCGCGCAGTTCGCGATGGACGGGACCCCGATCACGGGCGGGTTGGGGCCGCGGCTGCGCATGCCCACCGAGCTGGCCGACCTCATCGGTGTCGGGCTGAACTGCCGGGTCTCCGTCGAGGCGGGCGTGATGTGGCGCTACGACGACGCGACCAACACCCCCAATCCCCAGACGCCGTACTACCCCATGCCCCTGGTGACGGCCTTCTCGCTGTCGGACTTCTCGGTGGATTGCTCGGAAACGGCGGTCACCCTGAAGGTGCAGACCGTGGTCCCGCTGTCGCCCACGCAGTTGCGCGTGACGTTCGAGCCCGGCATCGACCCAGGCACCCTCGCGGATGTGGCGACCCAGTTCACCTTCGGCGACAGCGGGCTGACCGCCACGGCCTACACCCTCGACGAGAAGACCCTGGTGCTCACCACGACCGCCCAGGAGCCCGGCACGCAGTACGCGCTGTCGGTGGACCCGTCGGTGAAGAGCTACACCGGTGTCAGCGTGAGTGGGACGGCCACCTTCAAGGGCTACCGGGTACCGGCGCTGCTCATCATCAACGAGGTGAACCCGAACATCACCACGGGCGTCTCCGCGACGAACAACCGCGACCTCATCGAGCTCAAGGCCGTGACGGCAGGGGCCATCGAGGGCATCACGCTCACCGAGGAGGCCACCAGCGTGTCCCGGCTGGCGACCCTGCCGGACGTGACGGTGGCCGCGGGCGACCTCATCGTCATCCACTTCCGTCCGAACTCGGCCGAGCTCGCTGCGGGCAATGACACCCTGTCCAAGGACGAGAAGACGTACGAGACGTTCTACCCGGGGGCGTGGGACGTCGTGACGGGGACCAGCAGCCATCCGACCTTCAATGACCGTCTGCTGCGCCTCGCGAATCCGCAGGGCGACACGCAGGACGTGGTGGCCTTCTCCCACAAGAGCATGACCGCCGCCCGTCCGGCCAACTACCCCGTCGTCCTCCGGGCCGCCCAGGCGGAGGGGCACTGGAGTCCGGTGGACTGCCGCGGTGAGACGGCCACCCCGGTGCCGTGCGCCTATGACAGCGCTCCGCTGACGGCGCTCGACGTCTCGGTGGACTGGGGCGTGGTGGCGGAGAACACCCAGAGCGTGTTCCGCTATCAGGGGGCTGACACCCACTCGATGGTGGACTGGGCCTTCTCGGAGACGTCCAGCTTCGGCGAGGAGAACCCGGCCCGGCCGTAGTCAGGCTGGCGACGCGCCCCTGAAGCAGCGAGGGCCGCGCTCCCATGCAGGGGGCGCGGCCCTCTTTTTCATCGGTGCTCCCTGTGCGGAGGAGCGAATCCCTCCACCGCGACAGGGGGACGGATGCCGCTACGCGCGTCGCCGGGTACGAACGGCTCCCGCGAGCAGCCCGAACAGGGAGAGCAGCAGCCCAGGCGATGAGCCGCCCGTGCTGGAGCAGCCACCCGAGGAGCCGCTAGAAGCCGGCTGCACCGTCACCCCGAGCACCGCCGTGCTGGCGCCGCCGCGGGCGTCCGTCGCGGTGAGCTCGAAGTGCAGCGTCACGGCCTGCTTCACCTCGGGCGCGCGGAACGTCACCTGCGCACCCTCGGACGCGGAGAGGGTGACGGACGGTCCCGCCACCTGCTTCCAGCCGAAGGTGAGGGCGTCGCCATCCGGGTCGCTGGACGCGGACGCGTCGAGCGTCACCTGCGCCCCCGACCGAGCGTCACCCACCAGCCGCGGAAGGGCCTGGGGCGCCTTGTTGGCGTGCCGCACCGTCACCGTCGCCGTCATCGGGGCGCTGGACAGCCCGTTCGCGCTGGCGATGGCCTCGAAGCGCAGCACCGTCTCCGCCCGCACCTCGGGGGCGGTGAACGACGGGGTGGCCGTGTCGGCTCCCTGCAGCTCCACCGCGGGGCCCTCCACCTGACGCCACGTCCAGGTGAGGGCATCCCCGTCCGGGTCCACCGCCGTCGCGCTGAGGCTCGCGGTGGCCAGCGGGTCCACCACCTGCTCCGAGCCCGCATCCGCCACGGGCGCCCGGTCGACGTTGCGCACCATCACCGTCACGGTGGCCGTCTTGCTCTGGGCCCTGCCGTCGTTCACCACCAGCGTGAAGGTGAGCTTCGTATCAGCGGCCACCTCGGGCACCACGAAGCTCGGCGTGGCGCCGGAGCTCGCCTTGAGCGCGACGGCGGGGCCGGACGTCTGCGCCCACTTGTAGGTGATGCGCTCCCCGTCCGGGTCGTTCGAGCCACGGGCGTCCAGCGTCACGGGCTCCGAGGAGAACTCCGCCACCTCCGCCGGCGCGGTCACCACCGCCGTGGGGACGCGGTTGACGTTGAGCACCCAGGCCTGGACCTGGCGTGCCGCGCTGGTCTCCATGCCATCGCGCACCACGAGCTGGAACGTCAGGATGGAGTCGTCGGGCACATCCGCGGTGAACGACGGGGTGGCCGTGTCCGCGTCCACCAGGGTGACCGCCGGCCCGCTCACCTGCGTCCAGTGGTAGGTGAGGGGCTGGCCCTCCGGGTCATAGCTGGCGGTGCCGTCCAGCGTGTGGCGCACGAGCTCCAGTTCCCCCGTTTCGGCGTTCCTCACGCGTTCGAGCACCGGGGCGATGGGGCTGCCGAGGTCTCGCCCGGCGTTGGCCACCGGCCGCTGGTTGCACGTGGTGCCGTCGCCCTGCTCGTCCACCCGGCCGCCGAAGGGCATGCGCTCCACGTTGGTGAAGCGCACGTCGTCCAGGTCGAAGCCGTACGCGCCCACCGCGGTGTCCGCGCCGATGCGGAAGCGGAACTGGACGTTCTTGCCGGCGAACATGTCCGCCAGCCGCAGCTCGGCGGTGGACCACTCCGGGAAGCGCACCGTCCTGCCGTTCTCCTGCGTGACGTTCTGGCCCACCCATGCGTTGCGGTACATCAGCGGGTTGGGCCCCTGCTCGATGTAGCCCGGGGAGCCGTCCATCGGGTCGATGGAGTAGATGGAGGCCACGCCCAACGCGGCGATGTCGTACCACTGCAGGCCGTCGTGGGTGAACTCGAGGACGGCGCCGTCGTAGTACGGGAAGATGGAGCCGCCGGGGTAGATGTCGGACTCGAACGAGTGGCGGTAGCGGAAGCTGAACGTGAACGAGCCGGTCTCATTCACCTTCAGCCACGGGGAGGCGAGGAAGAGGTCCGCCTGGACCGCCGGGTTGGGCGCGTGCATGTAGCGCCCGCCTTCCGGGCCCTGGACCTTCCAGTCCGCCTCGCCGTAGGGGTTGAGCCACGTGGACGAGGTCCACGACGACAGGGCGCCCTCGAAGTCGTCCTCCGCCGTCGCGCCGGGCACGTCGTCGTAGTTCACCCGGGGGTCAAACGTCGTGCTGCTCGCGCTGGCGGGGAGCGAGGGCTCGTCGAAGGTGATGCTCAGGCCGGCGTGTGCGTTCGGCTGCGCGGCGGTCAGCTTCACCGGGAGGGTGGCGGTGGCCGTGCCGCCGCGGCCCATCGAGCTGAAGGTCAGGGTGTTGCCCGAGGGGAACTCCAGCGTGGCCGTGCTGCTGGTGGTGGAGACGGTGCCGGAGAAGGCGCCCAGCGAACCGCTGCCCACGTTGCGCACGCTCACGCGCAGCAGGCCCGTCTCGCCCACGTCGAGCACGCCGTCCTGGTCGCAGCCCTCCAGGGCGTCATCGAGCCGCAGGGAGGTGACCTCGAGGAAGTTGCCCGCCGCGAAGCTCTCCACCACGCCCACGTGGTCCATGGAGTCACGGTCCGGCGCCTTCGCGCCCATGCCGGCACCGCGCTTGGCGAAGGCCTGGAGGAAGCGCTGGTAGTCGGCCGGGTCGCTCGCGGCGGTGACCGCGAGCAGCGCGTCGCGCGCCTCGAGGAAGGTGGGGGAGACGGGCGTGGCCTTGTACCCGGCGACCAGGTAGCGCTTCATGCGGTCCTGGGCCTCCTGGAAGGGGTGGGCCTGGAGGAGCGACACGTAGCACTCCCAGAGCATGGAGGCCCACACCTCGCCGCTGCTGTGCACGGCGGAGTTGCCGAGGCCCGCCTGGCCGTAGGCGAGCGGGTGGCTCGTCGGCAGGGGATTGCCGTTCTCGATGTGCCGGAAGGTCAGCGCGTTGCGGCTCGACGCCAGCGTCGGTGCGGTGGCGTAGGGCGCGCGGCGCACGCCGTAGTAGTAGCCGTCACCGCCGCCACCACCTGAAACGTAGCCGCCGACGGCGTAGGCGCCGCGCGCGTAGTCGTCCCCTTCACGCACCATCATCAGCAGCGCGTGCACGTCCGCCCAGCCTTCGCCCATGGAGCGACCCTGGTTGTTGGTGAGGCCGCTGGCGTTACCGATGAGGCGGTTGCTGATGTAGTGGCCCCACTCGTGGGCGATGATGGTGTTGTCGAGCGTGCCGTCGCGGTCCAGGTCCTTGGAGCGGTGCAGGCGCACCTGGAGGGTGCTCGCGTTGGCGGCCACCTCCGCCTTCCAGAGGTCCGCCGTCTCCCGGGAGATGGAGGCCACGGGTACGGTGACGCGCGCGTCGTCTCCGCTCATGGAGAGGGGGCCCTCACCGGCATTGGTGTTGGCCACGAGGACCGCGGTGGCGCCGGCGTTCTGCGCGTTCAGCGCCTTGGTGATGAAGTCGCAGGCGCCGCGGTCGAGCAGCGCCACGTGGCCGGCGAACGTGCCCGCCTCGAAGGGCGTGCAGCCGAGTGTCCGTCCCGTGGGCGCGAGCACCCGCACCGGACCGTCCAGCGTGTACTCCTGGGCCCCGAAGCGGCTGTCCCCGTTCACGTAGCCGCGGGCCAGCGATGCGGGGGCCGTCACCTGGAGGATGGGCAGGCCGTCGAAGACATACATCTGCATGCGGGGCGAGATGCCGTCCGCCGGCGTGGCCATGTTGGCGTTGTTGCGGCCGTTGTAGTCCTGCCCCTCGACGCGCAGCGGGTCACCTTCGATGCCGCCACGGTTGAAGTTCTGCATCTGCGCGTTGCCGGAGGCCTCGTCGAAGCCCGCGTCGTAGTACCAGTCGTGCAGGAAGTTGTTGATGAAGAAGAGGTTCACCACCGAGGCCTTCATCTGCTCGATGCTGGAGCCCGGGGCACGGTGGGGGTCGTAGACGTAGTCGAAGGCGCGCTCACCGGTGATGTCCGCGCGCAGGTCCGAGCCTGGCTGGTAGCCGTCCGGCGCCACCAGGTCCACGTAGGCGTCCACGTTGTTGCCCACGGTCTGCGTGGCGTTGGCGGGCAGCCACGGGTCGTTCCGCGAGAAGGGGCTGTTCCGCAGCTCCACGACGTTGGGCGCCACGTCCAGCGGGGCGTCGTAGCCGTCCAGCTCCTGCCGGGGGTAGGGGGAGCCGGCGGACCCCTGGGGGCCGTCGAACGGGCGGTACGGCGCGGCCGTCTCCGCCCAGACGGTGTACCGGTACGTCTGCTCCGCGGCGTGGGCACGCAGGTCATTGCGGAAGAGCACCGCGCCGTCCGTGGCTGAGATGACGTAGGAGGTGTAGTCCGAGTCCTTGCTGCTCTTGGGGCCCGCGTTGACCTCCACGTACCAGGCGGGCCGCAGGCCGTCGGGCAGGGTGAAGAAGACCTTCTTCGCGCGCGCGGGAACGACGAGCTGGCCGGGCATCACGGTGCGCACGCCGGGCTCGAAGTCGAACAGCGTGTAGCCGCCGCGGGAGTCCACGGCGATGAATGCGTGCGCCCCCAGCGGGGTGCCGCTCTGGTCCGAGTACGCCGCCGCCACGGCGTCCGCCGCGGAGCGCTGGAAGGCGTTCGCGCCGGTGCGCTGCCGGGCCGCGAGGGTGAGCTCGCTCGGCGCGAGGTAGCCAGTGACGGCCACGGGCGCGAGCGCCTGCGTCATCACCACCTTCACCTCGCTGCGGAACACCTCCACGCCATCCACCGCCTGGCGGAAGGTCACGATGACGGCGCCCTTGCCCGTCTGGTGTACGGACTGCAACGGCGCGGCGGAGACGTCTTCCCGCTTCAGCCGGTAGAGGTCCGCGACCTGGCCCAGGTAGGCGCGCGCCGCGTCCTCGGGGCGGGTGCCAGCGCGGGCCGCGGTCTGCAGGCCCGGGCCGGACTGCATGGTCCAGAGGACGGAGGGGACGCCGAGCCGTGCCTCCGTGTGCTCGACTCGCAGGCCGCGGGCATGGGCCTGCTCATCGCCCACGGCGAGTGGTGTGCTGCCGGGCCGCGCGAGGAAGGCGTCGAAGTTCGACCGTGGAGCGGCCGAGGCGCTGGTGCCAAGACATGACGCCAGCAGGACATGGGTGAGCCACTGCTTCCTGAGATGCATCGTTCTTCCGGAGAGGAGGGTAGAGACAACAGGGGGCGCGACCCAGACAGGCCGCGCCCCCCGACGTTGCGAAGTGGTTGCGGGGCCGCGCCGCCTTCGGGCGCGCCCCCGCGAAAGGGAAGGAGCGGGCGTCAGTCGCGCGGGGCCTGCTCGCGGCGCTTCAGCGAGCGGCGGCGCGTCAGGCCCGCCAGGCCCGCGAGCGCGAAGGGCCAGAGGCCGGCGGCCGAGGTGGACTGGCAGCCGCAGCCGCTGTCCGACTCCGGGTTGGGCTGCGGCTCGGGGGTGCCCGGGCCCGCGTCCGGCGGGGTGGTGCCCGCGTCGGGCTCGGTGCCGGCGTCAGGCTCGGTGCCGGCGTCGGGCTCGGTGCCGGCGTCAGGCTCGGTGCCCGCGTCGGGCTCCGTGCCGGCGTCGGGCTCGGTGCCCGCGTCGGGCTCGGGGTCGGTGCCCGCGTCCGGGGCGTCCGGCGTCCAGAGCGAGGACTGGGCGATGTAGACGGCGGTGCCCCATTCCACCTGGTCCGTCTCCGGCGGGGCCAGGCCCACGCCGAAGCTGATGTCGCTGTGGCGGTTGATGCTCGGCATGCCGGAGAACACCGGGTTGGAGGGGGTCTCCTGGTCCACCCGGGCGTCACCCTTGTCCGAGGGGAGGATGTCGTGCTCGGTGACCACGCGCTTCAAGTTCTCGCCGTCACCCACCCACACCGCGCGGAACCCGTCCGACTTGCGCGTGGCCCGGAAGACCACGTGTCCGCGGTCGTTGATGTCGGGCGGGAATACCTCCACCGTCCCGATGGCTTCGCCGGGCTCGCCCGGCACGTCCATTCCGTTCTTCGCGACCACCTTCAGCTCGTTGCCATCCCACAGGAGGATGGCGGTGCTCTGCCGCCCAGCCGCCTCCAGCAGCGTGGCCTGGATGGCCACCTGGCCCAGGTTGTTGATGGCGGGCTGCACGGCGGCGAAGCGGAAGATGTTGGAGTCCGGGTTGTGCCCGCGCGTGTCCGCGATGACCTGCGACGTCCCATCCGGGTTGAAGATGCGCAGCTCCTGGTACCAGGCGCTGGAGGTGGGCGCTTGCAGGTCCACCGCCGCGGCGATCTGCCCCAGGTCGTTCACGCCCGGGGAGTAGAGGAACGTGTAGGGGTAGCCCGGGTCGACGTACTTCTCCGCCGCGAGCACCTTCGCGTCGAAGCCGCCCGTCGTATTGGGCGTGTACAGCACGTAGGCGTAGCCCGTGCTCAGCGTGACTCGGGCGGCCATCTGCCCCGCCTCGTTCATGACCAGGCTGGACCAACTGGAGGAGCCCAGCGGCGAGCGGACGATCTGCGGCGGCGCGTCGGGTTCGTCCGCGTTCAGCACGTAGATGCCGTTCTTCGACGCGTCATTCGTCCCGGTGACGGAGAAGACCAACTGCCGGTGCGAGTTGAGGCTGACCTCGCCAAGGCGTGCATCCGGCCCCAGGCCGTCAGGGAGCAGGTAGATGCGGCCGCCCTCGCCGTTCTGGCCGTACCAGACGCCCGGACGTCCCTCCAGCGTGATGGCGAGCTGGAAGGCCAGCTGCCGGTCCGCGGTGATGGGAACGAAATAGCTGCCGCCGGAGGTGAGGCTGCCCAATTCGACGTTGTAGGAGCCCTCCTCCGTGTTGACGGCCAGGTTGGTGCGCGCTTGCAACTGGAACGTGTAGTCCGGTAGCTCGGCCGAGGCTGCTCCCGCCAGCAGGAACGCACCCAGCATCACGCCACGCTTCAGGTCGTGTGTGGGAGCGACGGTCCGACGACTGCTCTTCAGCGATGCACCACGAGTCATGCGTGCCACCTTTCCAAGGCAGGTAGCCCACCACCATGGAGGGCTGTACTGCCGGTTTCCCGCGCAGGACCCCGTCCCCCCATGGGACCGTCGCTCCGGGCGCGCCGCGCCCGTCACGAGGACCGCATTCGTCACGGCCTGTTCGCAAAGTTGCTACACACGATTAGCAGGAGCGTCGTTGATTACAAATTGATTCACTCGCAGCGTGCGACGCGGCAGTGGGTCAGGGGTGTCTGGCTCGTGCTGGAACGGGGCATTTCAACGGGAATCCGGGCCGATACACGCCGCGGAGCGGTGAGAAACCGGAACAGCTGCTCCGACGGATGGCCCGCACTGTTTGTGTGGCGAATGCGCGTTGCAAATGTATCGCCAGTTGCACATCTGGCGGGTCCGAGGTGTCTGGCGCCTGCGCGACGCGTCCCGTCTCCGCCGCATCTGGCGCGGCGCGCTGCGTCGTGTATTCATGGTTCAGTCGTGGTTTTTGATTGAATCGTGGAAGCGTGGATATGGCGGCTAGCTCAAAATATCCGCCATGTCTTGAAATGACATTTGGAGGACGAGAACGTGGCCGTTCTCCCGCGTGGTCAGCTCCTGGGCACGGCGGGCGGTGCCCCCCAAGGAGCACACCGCCCTCTTGGGGCCGCAGGCTGGTGCTGCGAATCACGCTGCCGGATGCTTCCGAACGCCTCCTCGCCCATGAGCAGGTCGCCAGGTCGCGGGAGGAGGGGAGGTGCGTGGGATGGTGAGCGCAGGCTGAAGGAGTTGCTGGTGAAGGACGCTTCGCGGCTCAATCGCGGGCGCAACGTTCTGCGCACGGACGTACGGGCGTTGCTGACATCGGACGTACGCGAGCTCGGCAATGCCCCCACCGCCGCTCCCAACGCGGCGGAGGCGAAGCGGCGTCCGGTCCGGCGCACAGCCCGCGTGTCATCCTCCAGTGGTCTTTTTCAATCCCGTTGCAATAGCCCGCCTCCTTGAGCTTCGTATGGCTTTCGAGTTGTGACGGGATTTCGCTAGTCTATTTCCCTGGCCGGCATCCCTGCTTTTCGAACCTCCATCTCGCCCGTTGACGGCCAAAGCGCTGCTTCACCTACATCACGTGAATTGGCGTTCACCAGGTCCCGGCGCGTCCGGGCAGAGAAACTCAGACATCGTCTGAGGGGAATCGGAGACACGATATGTCGTTCCCTGTTGTCAAGGCAGCGAACGTGAAGGGAATGAGGTGGAGCGCGGTGCTGCTGGCCGGTCTGGTGGGCTGTGGACAGGAGGCGCGGAAGCCGGCGCCCGAACAGGACGCCATCGAGGCCGTGAAGGCGCAGGCGCAGCAGCTCCAACCTCCCGCGGGCTGCACCGAAATCACGATGGGGGAGCTGGCCAACGGCATCGGGCTGACGCCGACGATGTACTCACCGCAGCCGACGTACCGCGGCAACTTCAACAACTTTGGCGACCCGGCGTTCCCGGACCCGGCGCGCATCCGCCTGGACGTGAACACGGCGCCCGGCGTGTATGACCTGTCCGTGGGTGGAGGCAACACCTTCACCTGTGATCGCTGCGTCTTCGGCTATCAGGATGAGGGCTCGCCCGCGGAGAAGTTCTTCGTCGCCGACGCGGGTACGCTCCTGCTCGCGGTGAAGGTGTCGCCGCAGCAGACCATTGGCGCCCTGACGAACGTGACGCTGCGTGAGTCGGTGGATGCCCCGCCCCTCAACGCGCCGTACTGGGGCAGCGCGGTGGTTCCGGGCGGTGAGTGCCGGTGGATTCGCTTCGCGACGTGGAACACGGTGCGCCAGGATGGGTGCGACCCTCGCCAGGGCTCGCTGACGGCGAACCTGCCGGGCACTACCTGCGTCCCGAATGACTACGTCGCCTCCGACGGCACGCTGGAGCGTGCGCTGGGGGCCAAGGTCCAGGGAGAGGCCTGCACGAAGACCGCGGCGGCGAGCGAGTCCGAACTGGCCTCGACGGATTGCGAGCAGGGCTTCGCCTGCACCGACCTGTTGTCGGAGAACGCCCAGTGCCTCAAGACGTGTGACTTCATGGCGCCCAACCCCGGCTGCCCCTCCGGCACCATGTGCGGCGTGTACGGCCTGTGCACCGAGCAGTCCGTCCTCGAGCAGAACGGCTTCACGTTCGACCCCGCGCTGACGGGTGAGATCTGCAGCCTGGGCTTCGCGAATTACTGTGGCACCGAGGGCGCGCGTGGTGTGTGTGCCGACCTGAACCGCGACGGCAAGGGCGAGTGCTACCCCTACCACCGCGCCCGCTCCGAGTGTGGCCCGGGCGATGAGCTGGGTTACATGAACTTCGCGCTCCCCGGTGGCGGCTTCGACCGCGGCCACGGCTTCTGCTACCACGACGGCCTCTAGTCCTCTCCGCCATTGCCCGGTCCCTCACGTGGGCCGGGCAGTGGTGCCTTCCGCGGTGGCATGGCGCCGCGAATGACCCGCGCGCCAGCGTGTTGGCCTTGTGCCAATACATTGGCAAAAGGAGGACAGCCTGGCGGGCACATGGCAATGGGGGCACCACTCACAAGGAGCTAGTCTGAACCATGGCCACTGGTTTCACGACCGAGCGTGTGCTCTCGGTGCAACACTGGTCTGACCGTCTCTTCTCCATCGTCTGCACGCGTGACAGCGGCTTCCGATTCCAGAACGGTCAGTTCGTGATGATGGGCCTCGAGGTCGAAGGTCGCCCGCTCATGCGTGCGTACTCGATGGCGAGCGCGAACTACGACGACACGCTCGAGTTCTACTCCATCAAGCTCCAGGACGGCCCGCTCACCTCGCGACTTCAGAAGGTCGCTCCGGGCGATCAGGTGCTGGTGGGCACGAAGGCGGTGGGCACGCTCACCGTCGCGAACCTCAGGCCGGGCCGTCACCTGTGGATGCTCGCCACCGGCACCGGCCTCGCGCCGTTCCTGAGCATGGTGAAAGACCCCGAAACCTGGGAGCGCTTCGAGCACGTCACCGTGATGCACGGCTGTCGTCACGTCAGCGACCTCTCGTACTCGAAGTTCTTCGAAGAGGTGCTGCCGAACGACCCGTACCTCGGTGAACTCGTGCGGGAGAGGCTGACGTACTTTCCGACCGTCACGCGCGAGCCGTTCCGCAATCAGGGCCGAATCACCGACCTGCTTCGCGCGAAGCCGCTCTCCCCCGAGCACGACCGCGTCGTCATCTGCGGCAGCCACGAGATGATCAAGGAGACCGCGACCATTCTCGAAGGCTTCGGCTTCCAGGAAGGCGACTCACACGAGCGCGGCGACTTCCTCATCGAGAAGGCCTTCGTCAGTCGTTGAGCCCCCGCCACGCCTCATTGAATGACGGTGCGGTGCGCCACCTCGCGCCGGAGGGGCACCGGCGGCGGACTCGAGGTTCCACCGCCGGGCACCGGCTTCCCTCACGGTGTCACGGCAGGGAGACCTGGACGGGACCGTGGCCGGACGGCGGGTTCCCATCTCCGAGCTGGCCGGAAACATCGGAGCCAAAGGCCCACACCGCCTGGTCGTTACGCAGGACGAGTGAATGGCCGCCGCCCGCGAAGACGGACGTGACGCCGGTCAGCCCGGAGACCTGTACGGCGGTATGGCGGTCGGTATTCGTCCCGTCGCCGAGCTGCCGATCTTCGTTCTCGCCCCAGGCCCGGAGGGTGTTGTCGCTCAGCAGGGCCAGCGAATGGTAGCCACCCGCGGCCACGGCGATGGCACCCGTGACCCCGGGCACCTGCGTGGGGCTCTCTCGCTGGGTGGTCGTCCCATCACCGAGCTCCCCTTTCAGGTTCCATCCCCAGGCCCAGACGGTGCCGTCGTTGCGCAAGGCCAGCGAATGGTACATGCCCGCGGCCACGGCGATGACGCCGGTCAGCCCGGGCACCTGCACGGGGTGGGGGCGGCTGACGGTCGTTCCGTCGCCGAGCTCGCCATTGAAGTTGAGTCCCCAGGCCCAGACGGTGCCGTCGGCGCTCAGGGCCAGTGAATGGCCGGTGCCCGCGGCGAGCGCGGTGATGTTGCTCAAGCCAGACACTCGCACCGGGGTCAGGCGATCGGTGGTCGTCCCGTCGCCGAGCTCGCCGCTCCCGTTCATCCCCCAGGCCCAGACGGTGCCGTCGGCGCGCAGGGCCAGCGAGAAGCTGGAGCCCGCGGCAACGGAGATGGCGCCGGTCAACCCGGATACCTGCACAGGGGCGTACTGGATGGAGGTCGTCCCATCACCGAGCGCGCCGCCGTTGAGCCCCCAGGCCCAGACGGTGCCGTCGGCGCGTGAGGCCAGCGAGTGGGCGTGGCCCCCTGCGACGGCCGTAGCGTCGGTCAACCCCGGCACCTGCACGGGGGCGTGGCGCGTGGCGTTCGTCCCATCGCCGAGCTGGCCGAAGGAGTTGTGCCCCCAGCTCCATAGGGTGCCATTGCCACGAATGGCCAGCGAGTGTGAGACACCCCCCGAGACCACGGGGCCCGGGCATCGCGGGGCGGACACCGTGAAGGACTTGGAGGTGGAGAGCCGGGCGGTGTTCGTGACCGTCAGGGTGATGGTGACCTCGGAGCTCCAGAGCACGCACTGCGGAGCTGTCCATGTCACATCACTCGTCGCGGCGGAGGTCTCCGGACTCCCCAGGGGGCCCGAGCTGGCGTCCCAGGAGAACTGAAGCGGGCACGCCAGGTCATCCCTTCCGGTGACGTGGAAGGTGACCGTCTGCCCGGCCGATACCTGGTGGGCGGACTGCGAGCTTTCGATGAGGGTGGGGGCGG
>NZ_VHLB01000044.1:0-71905 GCF_006547365.1 Myxococcus sp. AB056
GGCCTGGTGGCAGGGGAGGCGGACACCCGGGCGCCAGGCTCGGGGATGCTGCGGGCTTCCGGGGGCTGTCTCCACCGGCGCGCCGCCTTGGCCTGCGTGCGGGGTGATTCGCGGGCGGTCTTCACTGACGCGTCGCTTGGGCCCACTGCGGGATGATGAGCGGGAGCCCTGGCGCGCGCCATGGGCCGCGGACCGTGATTTCCGCTGCGTGTGACAAGGGCCGCTGCGATGGCACGAAATGCCCACTCACACGGAGCCGCACGCAGGCGAGCGCACCGTGGCCGACGTTGAGTGTGCCGCCGCTCCTCCGTACCGTGTCAGGTCCATGCGCCGTTGGCTTCCGCTCGTTCTGCTGCTGCCTGGAATTGCCTGCACGCCGCCTCCCGGCCCGGAGGACACCTCGCCCGATGCCTCAGTGGCGAGAGTGCCCGCGCCCTGGGGCGCGGAGGAACGCGGTGACACGCTGAGTGCATCTGTGTCGGCACCCAGGGCCGCGGCGTTCGACGGCGGCGCTGGCCCAGGGACGCCAGGAGACGGCGTGGAGGTCCGCGCACCTCACGCCGATACCAACGCTCCTGAGGACCTCCCCGAGGATGACCGGCGCACGGCCGCGGATGCGCTGTTCGCGGCGTGGCAGCGCACCGCGGCGGATGCGGGGACTGACGGCGGCGTTGAGGGTTCGGCCGAGGCGACGCTGTCTCCGCCGCGCCGCACGCATGATGAGGGTTCGGCCGAGGCGCGCGACGAGGTGCCGGCGCTGGCCATCGACCCCGCCCTGGACGACCTTGCCCCGTCCGAGGAGGAAGAGGACACGCCGGGCGGAGAGGAACTCCCTCTGCCCGAGCAGCTCACCGTCATCCCGGACGAACTGCACCCGGGCGAGGAACTGGTGCTCGGCCCGGACGGCGAGCCGCTCGAGGACACGGGGCTGGTGCTCGAAGACGTCGACCCGGGACTGGAGCCCGTGAGCGGCGCGGAGGACGGAGGAACGTACACCGTGCCCTTCGCTCCGGACGCGGGCTCGCTGCGGGTGCGCCGCTCCATCGTGGTCCGCCAGGAGCCTCGGCAGGACGCACCCGCACTGGGCACCGTGGCGCAGGACATGCGCGTGCGCTGGCAGGGCGAAACGGCGGTGCGCGGCCCGGACTGCGAGGCTTGGATTCAGATTGAGCCGCGCGGCTGGGTCTGCGAGCGCTACCTGGAGCCCAACTTCCGCGAACCCCGCGTGCGCGAACTCCCCAAGCTGCGCGAGGGCGAGCTGACGCCCGGCATCTACGCCCGGGTCGTAGGCAAGCGCGTGCGCGCCTATCCCAGCCTCGCCCTGGCGCGCGCCCGGCGAAAGGGCGTGCTGCTGAAGGGCTCCGTATCCGTACAGCTCCGTGGGCAGGTCCGCATCCGCCGCAAGACGTACTGGCGCACCACCGACGGCCAGTACCTGGAGGCGCGGGTGCTGCGCGAGTACCGGCCGTCCTCCTACGAAGGCGTGAACGCGGAGGCCATCGCCGAGCTGCCGCCGACGTTCGCCTGGGCCCAGTCCCGCACGCGCCCCTCCGCCGCCGTGGAAGTACGGACAGCGCCAGACGCGAAGGCCGCCCGCGAAACGGTGCTGCCACCACGCACGCTGGTGGCAGTGAAGGAGCTGTCCGAGGACGGCCACTGGGTGAGCATCGCGGAGGACCAATGGGTGGCGCGAGACGACCTGCACGTCGCCTGGTTCTCACACGCGCCGCCGCAGGTGGAGCCCGGCTCTCGCTGGCTGGACGTGGACCTGGATGCCCAGGTGCTGGTGGCCTACGAAGGCGAGCGGCCGGTGTACGCGACGCTCATCTCCTCCGGGAAGCAGGGCACGGACACGCCGGAGGGGCTGTTCCGCATCTGGATCAAATTCGCGGAGGCCGACATGACAGGCAGCGGCACCGCCGGCAACGACACCTACCGCGTGGCCACGGTGCCCTGGACCATGTTCTTCCAGGACGACTACGCGCTGCACACGGCCTACTGGCACGACCGCTTCGGCCAGCCCATGAGCCACGGCTGCGTCAACCTGTCGCCGAAGGACGCCCGAGCGCTCTATGCCTGGGCCGCGCCGCAGGTGCCCGTCGGTTGGTCCATGGTCCACGCGACGGAGGACGCGCCGGGCTCGTGGATTCGCATCCGCGGTCAGGCCCGGCCGACGGGCAAGCCGCGCAAGGTGGCGGTCGCCGCGACGCAGGGGGGCGCGCCGTAGCGGTCAGCTCACCACGGACACGGTGACGCGGCGCCGGTGCGGCGAGGTCCGGTGCTCCCAGACGTAGACGCCCTGCCACGTCCCCAGGTCCGCGCGGCCGTCCTTCACCGGGATGTTCAGCGCGTTCTGCGTGAGGACGGTGCGCACGTGCGCGGGCATGTCGTCTGGTCCCTCCGCGTCATGGACGAAGAGCGGGTCCCCGTCCTTCACCAGCCGCGAGAAGAAGGACTCCAAATCCTGGCGCACGTCCGGGTCCGCGTTCTCACACAGCAGCAGGGACGCGCTCGTGTGGTGAAGGAACACGGTGCACAGCCCCTGGCGGGCGCCGCTCTCCGCGACGGCGCGCTGGACGTCCGCGGTGATGTCGGTGAAGCCGCGGCCCCGGCTGGACACCGTGAGCTCCTTCGCGTGGAACATGGCTCAGCGTCCTCCCAGCCGCGCGGCGAGGAACGCGGCCAGGGCCTCCAGTTCCTCGGTGACGATGGCGTGCGGCATGTCGTAGGCGTGGAAGTCCACGGTGAGGCCCGACGCCACGAACAGGTCCCGCAGTCGCTCGGCGCTGTCCAGGGGAAGCAGTGGGTCGTAGCGCCCGTGGGCCTGGAACACGGGCAGCCCCGTGCGGCCCTGGGCGCGGGGGCGCCACTCCGGCTCCGACGTCAGCGTGCCGGAGAGGATGCACAGCCCGGCGGGCGGCTCATCCAGGCGCAGGGCCACGTCCGTGGACACCATGCCGCCCTGGCTGAAGCCGCCCAGCACGATGCGCCCGTAGGGCAGCTTCATCGCGGCGCACAGCGCGTCCACGGTGCTCATCAGCGCCCTGCGCGCGGCGGGCATGCCCGGCGGCACGTCGCGCGCGAACTGCTCCCAGTCGCGCTGCTCCCCCCGCATCACCGCGTCGGGCAGGGGGAACCAGGCGCGTCCTCCGTGCGCCCAGGCCATGGGCCCGCCGGGGAAGACGAACCGCACGCGGTCCGCCAGCGCCGGCTGGAACGCCATCAACTCCGGCCCCAGGGGCACCAGGTCGGTGGCGGGCGCGCCCAGGCCATGGGAGAGGACGACGACCAGTTCGGGCGTCGCGCCCTCGGGGAGCGCGTCGATGACGTGGCAGTCCAGCTCACCCAGCCGTGTGGCCACGTGGCGCAGGGCGCGTTCCATCGTCAGTTCCCGCTGCCGGCCGGCGCTTGGTCGCTCATCGCAATCTTCTGGATGACGACCGGCTCCAGGGGCTTGTCGCGCGGGTCGCGCTGCACGTTGGAAATCTTCTCCACCACGTCGTAGCCCGACACCACTTCACCGAAGATGGTGTGACGGTTGTTGAGGTAGTCCGGCGTGGAGGTGGTGATGAAGAACTGGCTGCCGTTGGTGCCGGGGCCGGCGTTGGCCATGGCCAGCAGGCCCTTCTTGTTGAAGGTCCGGCCGCTCTGGAACTCGTCCTCGAAGCGGTAGCCCGGGTCGCCGCGGCCGGTGCCCGTGGGGTCGCCGCCCTGAATCATGAAGCCCGGAATCACCCGGTGGAAGATGACGCCGTCGTACAGCGGCTTGCCCTCCACGCGCTGGCCCGTCTTCGGGTCCGTCCAGGCCTTCTCGCCCGTGGCCAGGCCCACGAAGTTGGCCACCGTCTTGGGGGCATCCTTGGAGAAGAGGCGCACGACGATGGCGCCCTGGTTCGTTTCGAGAGTGGCGTAGACGTCCTGGCCCGCCTGGACCTTCTTCGTCCATTCACCCGAGGCGGCCTCGGAGGGGGGCGCCGCGGCCGGCACCTCGGCGGCGGACGGCGCCGTGGGCTTCGCCGGCGTCGTCGCGGAAGGCGGGGTACCACCCCCCATGGATTCCTTCTTGTCGGAGTCCTTGCAGGCGGTGAGGGTGAGGCAGAGGAGGACAGTCGTCAGGAATTGGGTCCGCATGGCGCGCGGACCTTAGCCCCTTTTCCAATGGATTCCAGGGGCTTACGGGGTCATCGGTCGGTATCTGTCAAATACCCGGAGTGAAAATCGGCAAGGTCTGTGAGTCTGGACACAACAATTCACCAGAAAGCCCGATGATCCGGGTAGAGCCTCATAAAGCCCTTCAAGTTCCCGTAGGAGCACACTCCATGGCGCCTCCGATTCGCCGCAACGAGCCCCGTCCCGTCCCGCCGCCTCCCGCGACGGCGCGTCCGACTCCGCCGCCGCCTCCTCCTCCGGCCCGTACGGAGGCCCGTCCCGGGCAGTCCGACCGGTTCGAGGACGCGCACAACCGCGTGACGCAGGCCGCCACTGGGCTCCGCTCTGTCTCGGATGCCGCTGTCGCCACGCAGGTGCGTGACGCCTTCGGGCCCCGCCGCTTCGGCCCCATCAACCTGCCGGGCGGCAATGGCCCCGTCGTCGAAGGGGCGAACACCCGCCTCGCGCGCGGCGCCGGTGCCGTCAGCCTCGCGGCCAATGTGGCGCAGCTCCCCACCGGAGCCATCGAGACGTTCCGTGACGTGCGCGATGCGCTTCGCAACCCGACCGAAGCGAACGTCCGTGAGGCGGTGGGCACCGCCTCGGGCACGCTCTCCACGGGGCTGATGGCGGCGCGGGATGGCCTGAGCCTCGCGGGCAATGTCAGCAACTACCGCGCTGCCACCAACGCGGCTCGCACCGCCTTCACCGCCGCGGCCCCGGAGGCCTCGCGTGCCGCCGCCAACCGCGTGGCCACCACCGCCGCCAACACGGCGCTGGAAGGTGCGTCGCGTCAGGTCGTGCGCCGCGCGGCCGCCGAGGTCGCCGAGCGCGGACTCGAGGGCGCCGCCCGCACGGCTGGCACCGCCGCGCGCGCCGCGGTGCAGGGCGGTGGCACCGCGGTGGCGCGTGCCGCGGGCCGCTTCACCCCGGGCCTCAACGTCGCCATCGCCGCGGCGGATACCGTGGCGGCCGTGAACACCATCACGGACCCGAACGCGTCGGCTGGAAAGAAGATTACCGCTGGAGTGACGGCGCTGGGGTCCATCGCCGCCGCGACCAACATCCCGGTCGTGAGCCAGGTGGGGGCGGCCGTCTCCACCGTGTCTGGCTTCATCGGCTCCTTCTTCTAGGAAGCGCCGCGTCGTCAATCTCAACGCTCCGGGGGGCTTAGGGCCTGCCGGAGCGTTGTGCTATCCGAGGGGGCGGAGCGAGAGACCATGACGACCCATGATGATTCGCAGGGCGGTCGTAAGAATGCCCGTTCGCTGGCAGAGCTTCATGCGCTTGGCATCATGAAGAAGATGCCGGCGGCGCTGCAGCTCGACAGCACCGAGCCGGTGGAGCTTCCCACGGTGGAGGCTCCTTCCCTGGAGGGGGTGTCGGTGGCCCAGGTGGCGCCTGCGCCATTGACGGAGCAGGAACTCGTGGACCGCTTCGATGCGCTCCGTCGCCGGCACGCAGACGTCCGCGAGCGTCAGCCGGGCGAGGATGTGGCGCTCGAGGACGACGTGCTCGTGGACGTGCTGGGCTTCGCCAACAATCGGCTGATGCCCTTCTCGGTCCGGGAGAACTGGTGGGTGCGCGTCGCGGCGGATCCGGGGCTGCCCGGCTTCTTCGAATCACTGGCGGGGGCGAAGGTGGGCCAGTCGGTCGGCATCGAGCTGACGCTGCCGGACACTTATCCCGTGGAGGCGCTGCGGGGGCAGTCGGCCCGCTTCCTCGTGAGCGTGAAGGCGGCGCGAGAGCTGAAGTTGCTGGACGATGACTCGCCGGAGTTGCTGTCACGGCTGGGCATGGGCTCCATCACGGACATCATGCGCAAGCTGGGCGACGAACTGGCCCAGGAGCGGCTCGCCGACGTCGACCGGTTGACCCAGGAGCGCGTCATGGACGTGCTCGTGGACCGCACGCCGGTGGAGCTGTCCGCCGCGCTGGTGGACGAGGAGATTCGCCAGCGCTGGGCGGAGGCCGAGCGGCCCATCCTCCAGCGCAAGGATTTCCAGCCCGACGAGCTTCAGGAAGCGCTGGAGGGCTGGCTGCAGGATCCGCTGACCCGCATGGATGCGGCGTACCGCATCACGCTGGCACTGGTCCTGCGAGCCATCGCCGAACGCGACGGCATCCAGCCGGACCGCGCGGCGACGGAAGCCATGCTGGAGGACCTCGCGAACCTCACGGGCGTCAACCGGCAGGAGCTGGGCGTGGCGGTGAAGGAGGACGAGGCGCTGGCTCGCCGCCTGTACGAGATGGCGCTGCGCTTCTCCACCATCGACCACGTGATGAAGAAGGTGACGCTGACGCCCGCCGCGGCGTGAGGCTCAGCGCGCTTCCAACGCCAGGGCGACCATCACCTCGGTGAGGTCGCCCGGGTGGTAGCGGACCAGGCCCGGCAGGCCGCGCAGCGCGGCCTCCGCGTGGTCCATGTCGTGCAACCGCACCACGCGCGCGCCGGGCACCTCCGCGTCCACCGCCGTCACCATGCCGTCCGCCTGGTACCCGTAGCGCTCGTGCAGGTAGCGCTGGAGCGGGTACAGCGTGGAGGTGCGCGACAGCCGCGAGGTGGCCAGCGACACGGTGGGGATGTCGGCGGGGTAGGGGTGCTGCTGGATGAAGGCCTGCCGCTGGGGATAGGACAGCTCCTCCACGGAACGGGACACGCCGTGGAACAGCAGCGGGAAGGCGAAGTCGATGAGCCGCCGGAGCCGGGGCGTGGTGGCCAGGTCGTGCGCGATGGATGAGCCGCCATACGGCGCCTGGAGCGTCACCACCGCGCGCACCACATGGCGCAGCTCCGGGTAGAGCGCCAGCGTGGCGGTGCACTCCACGCCGCCCTTGCTGTGCCCCACCATCACCACGCTGCGGCCGAAGTACTCCGCGTCGCGCAGCACCTCGCGGAGCACCGCCACGTTGTCCGCGAGCAGCCCTTCGGTGTCCACCGCGGCCTCGCGCACGCTCAGTCCCCGGCGCTCCAGCCGCTGCACGTTGTCCAGCAGGTAGCCGGGCAGCTCGTCTCCCAGCATGCCGCGCACCAGCACGTACTGGTGGCGCCGGGCCTCTTCCGGCAGCACCGGCAGCCCCTGGCGGACGCGCGCGAGCAGCGCATGGAAGCGGGGCGTGAGGTCCTCGGGGGGAAGGGACTGCGCCGCCCGCTTCAGCCAGCCAGCCATGCCCGCGCAGCCAGGGCCCCACCAGCGCTCGGCGGGAGGCAGTCCGCGCAGCGTGCGAGTGAGCCGGGCGATGGCGCTCGGGGCCGCGGCGGGGGTGGACGGAGCGTGTGGGGCATCGGTCTGCGACGGCGTCATCTTGAAAGGCAGCGTACCGGGAAGCCCGAGGCGGGCGCCAACGAGGCGCCGTGCGTTCCAGGGGGTGACATGAGGCCGGACGCGAGGAAGGGCCCGTGATAAGACGTCCGGGGACGGAGGATTTCGAAGCTGACCACCGGACAGGAATGGCTGGTTGACGCCAGCGGCTGCGTGCCTGGCAGCCTCAAGGACGCGGCGGCACTGGCGGCGCTCTTCGAGGAGCTCATCGTCGTGCTGGACCTGAAGGTCGTGGGCCAGCCGCAGTGGCACGTGTTCCCGGAGCCTGGTGGCGTCACCGGGCTGGCGCTGCTGGCCGAAAGCCACCTGGGCATCCACACATTTCCCGAGCACGGGTTCGCCGCGCTCAACGTGTACTGCTGCCGTGAGCGCCAGCGTCCGGACTTCGAGGCGCTGCTGACGCGCCATCTGGGCGCGACGGCGTGCGTGGTGCGTGAGCTGAAGCGAGGGGTGACGGCGTGACGCAGGGGAAGTGTCCATCGTGCGGTGCGATGGTGGAGTTCACCGCCGGCTCGGCGCAGGTGGTGGTGTGCGGCTACTGCCAGACGGTGGTGGCGCGCAAGGGCCTGGACTTCGAGTCCCACGGGAAGATTGGCAGCATCGTCCCCACTGATTCGCCGTTGCAGCTCCGCGCGGAGGGGCGCTACCGCAAGGTGGCGTACACCATCGTCGGCCACCTGCAGAAGGACCACGGCGCGGGGCCTTGGGACGAGTGGTACGTGGAGTTCGCGGACGGCCGCACCGGGTGGCTCAGCGAGTCCGAGGGCGCCTTCCACCTGATGTTCGACATGGGGCCCGAAGAGGGCGTGGGGCTGGAGGACCTGCACCCGGGAGAGCGGTTGCACCTGCGCGACCGCGCGTGGGTCATCGAGGAGCGTGGCCATGGCCGCGTGGTGGCCGCCGCGGGTCAGCTCCCCAGCGACGTGGACCCCACGCAGGACGCCTGGTACGTGGACGCCACGGGGCCCAAGGGCTCCTTCCTCACGCTCGACTTCGGCACGCGTGGGCACTCGCCCGAGGTCTTCGTCGGCGAGGCGCTGAAGCTGGAGCAGCTGGGCATCCCGGCCGGGCAGCTCCGGCCCCGCGTGCGCAAGGTGGAGCTGCAGCAGGCCCGTTGCACGCAGTGCAACGGCAACCTGGACCTGCGCGCGCCGGACAAGACGCTGCGCGTGGCGTGCCCCTACTGCGGCGCGCTGCTGGACGCGCGCCAGGGCAAGCTGTCCTTCCTGCGCATGCTGGAGAAGCCGAGCCGGCCGCTCATCATTCCCCTGGGAACCAAGGGGAAGCTGGATGGCGCGGAGTGGATCTGCATCGGCTACCTGGAGCGTTCGTGCACCGTGGAGGGCGTGCGCTACCCGTGGGAGGAGTTCCTCCTCTACAACGCGTCGCGCGGCTTCGTCTGGCTGATGAACTCCAATGGCCACTGGGTGTTCCTGAAGCCGCTGCCCGCGGGTGACGTGTCGCTGTCGCCCGACGTCGCCGCCTTCTACGAGCACCGCCGCTACAAGTGCTTCCAGCACGTCACCGCGGTCACGGACAAGGTGTTGGGGGAGTTCTACTGGACGGTGAGGGTGGGCGAGCGGGCCGAGGCGTCGGAGTACGTCGCCGCGCCGTACTCGGTGAACGTGGACGCCACGGACGACGAGGTGTCGTACACCCACGGCGAGTACCTGGAGCCCGAGGTGGTGAAGGAGGCCTTCGGCTTGAAGGAGCCGATGCCTCAGCGGGAGGGCATCGCCCCCAGCCAGCCGAACCCGCACCAGTCGGGGCTGCGCTCCGTCTTCGTCTGGACGGGCCTCTGGATACTGGCGTTGTTCGTGCTGTCGGCCGTGCTGTCCTTGTCCGCCGCGAAGGCGGTCGTCCTGGACGAGGCGGTGGTGATACCGCCGGATGCCGCGCCAGGCACGCCCGCGGCCATGCACTTCAGCGAGCCCTTCGAATTGCCCAAGCGCGGCAACATGCGCGTGGAGATCAGCGGCACGCCCTTCAACGAGTGGCTGGGCATCCAGGGCGACCTGGTGAACCAGGACACGAACGACGTGGTCCTCTTCTATGAAGAGCTGAGCTACTACCGCGGCAACGACGGCGACGGCGAGTGGACCGAAAGCAACATGTCCACCAGCACCTACCTGTCGCCGGTGCCCGCCGGGAAGTACGCGCTGCGCACGACGGCGAGCTTCACGGCGAACCCGAGGCGGCCGCGGCCCATGACGTACCGGGTGAAGGTCATCCACGACACGCCCAACTCGAGCTGGTTCTGCTTCGCGCTGGGGCTGATGGTGGTGGGGCCGGTGGTGGCGTTGTATCGCTCGCACAGCTTCGAGACGCGGCGCTGGGCGGAGAGCAACGTCTAGGTTTGAGTCGTCAAACGTGACGGAGGCGCGTCATGAAGTGGTTTGGAGGACTGGTGCTGCTGGGCTACGCGGCATTGACGATTTCGGGCTGGTCCCCCTTCACGAAGGAAGAGCGGGACAAGGTACCGGGCAATGTCCGGCGTGGGCCGGGCGGCGTCCTGCTGTGGACTGGCGGCTACATGGGAGGGAAGTGATGTTGTTACTTGGCGTGGTGGTCAGCGTTCAGGGTGTGCTGGCGAGCATCATCTACTCGCTCATCGGATTGGCGGTGTTCGTGGCGGGCTTCTATGTCATCCGCCTCATCATGCCGTTCGACGTGCACAAGGAGCTGGAGGCCGACCAGAACACGGCGGTGGGCATCGTCATCGGCTCCTTCATCATCGGTCTGGCCATCATCGTGGCCGCGGCCATCAGCGGATGAGTGCGCGCGCAGCACGCCCATGCCTGTGCGAAGTGAAGTGACGCCGTGAACAAGACGCTGCTGTACATCACCGTCATCGTCATCGCGACGTGCGGGCTCATCTATGAGCTCGTCGTCGGGGCGCTCGCGAGCTACCTGCTCGGCGACTCCATCACCCAGTTCTCCACCGTCATTGGCGGCTACCTGTTCGCCATGGGCATTGGCAGCTACCTGTCGCGCTACATCGAGCGCGGGGTGGCGCAGCGCTTCGTGGAGGTGGAGCTGGCGGTGGCGCTGCTGGGCGGCATCTGCGCGCCGGTGCTGTTCCTCACCTTCACGCTGACGGACCTGTTCCAGGTGGCGCTGTACGGCAGCGTGATTGCCATTGGCGCGCTGGTGGGCATGGAGATTCCCCTCCTGCTGCGCATCCTGAAGGACCAGGTCAAGTTCAAGGACCTCATCAGCCAGGTGCTGTCGCTGGACTACGTGGGCGCGCTCGCGGCCAGCGTGGCCTTCCCGCTGCTGCTGGTGCCGAAGCTGGGCCTGGTGCGCACGTCCCTGCTGTTCGGCGTGCTGAACGCGGCGGTGGCGCTGTGGAGCACCTGGCTGCTGGCGCCGCTGCTGGGCAACCCGCTGCGGCTGCGCATCAAGGCGGTGGGGCTGACGGTGCTGCTGCTGGTGGGCTTCGTCATGGGCGACCGGCTCACCACCTTCTACGAGGACCAGCTCTACGCGGATGACGTGGTCCACGCGTCCAGCTCGCCGTATCAGCGCATCATCCTCACGCGCGGCAAGCGGGGCTTCTCGCTGTTCCTCAACGGCAACCTCCAGTTCGCCAGCCTGGACGAGTACCGCTACCACGAGTCCCTGGTGCACCCGGCCATGGTGCGCGCGGGCAAGGTGGAGAACGTGCTCATCCTGGGCGGTGGGGACGGCCTGGCCGCGCGGGAAGTGCTGCGCTACCCGGAGGTCCGCTCCGTCACGCTGGTGGACCTGGACCCGGCGATTACGGGGCTGGCGACGAACTACGGGGAGCTGGCGAAGCTGAACCGCCACGCGATGACGGACCCGCGGATGCGGGTGGTCAACGGGGACGCGATGCAGTTCCTCACCGAGGGCGGCGCGCAGTACGACGTGGTGGTGGTGGACTTCCCGGACCCGAACAACTTCGCGCTGGGGAAGCTGTACACCACGGGTTTCTACAAGCTGCTCAAGAAGCGCATCGCGCCGGACGGCGTGGCGGTGGTGCAGAGCACCAGCCCGCTGTTCGCCCGGCGCTCCTTCTGGTGCGTGGAGACGACGCTCAAGGCCGCGGGCTTCTGGACGGAGCCGTACCACGCGCTGGTGCCGTCGTTCGGTGAGTGGGGCTACGTGCTGATTGCGCACGAGCCGCCCGCCCGGCACCGGCCGCTGCCCGAAGGGCTGCTGTTCCTGGACGACGCGACGATGGCGTCACTCACCCAGTTCCCTCCGGACATGGGGCCCTTGCCCGTGGAGGTGAACCGGCTGAACAACCAGGTGCTGGTGCACTACTACGAGGCGGAGTGGCAGCGGTGGAACTGACGCGGCGGGAGCTGGTCGCCGCGTTCCTCGGTTCCGCGGTGGCGGCCAGCGCGTGCCGGAAGTCAGGGCCACGGGAGCGTGTGCCCGGCGCGGTGGTGGACCAGGCCGTGGAGCTGGGGCACCGGCTGCGCGGCGGGCCGCTGCCCCGCGCGGACATCGTGGAGCCCGTGGAGGTGCTGGTGGTGGGCGCGGGCGTGGCGGGCCTGTCCGCGGCCTGGCGGCTGGCGAGCGCGGGCGTGCGAGGCGTGCGGGTGCTGGAGCTGGAGGCGGAGCCGGGAGGCACGTCTCGCTCCGGGCGCAACGCCATCTCCGCGTACCCATGGGGCGCGCACTACCTGCCGGCGCCGCTGGAGGACCGGGGTCCTGTTGTCCGGCTGCTGCGGGAGATGGGGGCCGTCACCGACGTGGATGACGCGGGTCGGCCTCGCTTCGAGGAGTCGTTGCTCATCCACGAGCCGGAGGAGCGCTTCTTCTACCGGGGCCACTGGTACGAAGGGCTCTACCTGCACGCGGGCGCCAGCGTGGAGGACCTGGAGGAGCTGCGGCGCTTCGAGGCGCGGATGAACGGCTTCGCCTCCGCGCGAGACGCGAAGGGGCGCCGGGCCTTCGCGGTGCCCTCCGGCCTTTCCAGTGACGACGCCGAGTGGACGGCGCTGGACGCGCTGAGCATGGCGGCCTGGATGGAGCGCGAGGGCTTCCGCTCCGCGCGGCTGAAGTGGGTGGTGGACTACGCGTGCCGCGACGACTTCGGGACCACCGCCGAGCATGTCTCCGCCTGGGCCGGCATCTGGTACTTCACCGCGCGGCAGGACGGGAATGGCGAGCGCAGCGAGGGCTACCTGAGCTGGCCCGAAGGCAATGGCCGGCTGGTGCGGCAGCTCGTGTCGGCGCTGCCGAACGGCGCGGTGGAGCGCAACGTGCTGGTGCACACCGTGGAGCCCGTGGAGGGCGGCTGCCGTGTGGACGCGCTGGAGGCGGGCTCGGGCAAGCCCCGGGCCTTCCTGGCGCGGCAGGTGGTGCTGGCGTGTCCGCGCTTCATCGCCGCGCACGTGGTGGCGCCGTGGCGCCGGGAGCGTCCGGCGTGGCTGAATGGCTTCACGTATGGGCCGTGGGTGGTGGCGAACCTGACGCTGTCGTCGCCGCCGCACTCGCGGGGCTTTCCGCTGGCCTGGGACAACGTCTTCTATGAGAGCCGCAGCCTGGGCTACGTGGTGGCCACGCACCAGACGCTGCGCCAGGACGAGCAGGGCCCCACGGTGCTCACCTGGTACCTGCCCATGGACGGCGCGAACGTGAAGGCCGAGCGCGAGAAGGCGCTGTCGGCCAGCTACGCGGACTGGGAGGCCCTGGTGATGGCGGACATGCTGCCCGCGCACCCTGGCATCGCCGGACAGGCGCAGCGGCTGGAGGTCCAGCGCTGGGGCCACGCCATGGTGCGGCCCACACCGGGCTTCATGTGGGGGCAGGCGAAGCAGGCCGCGGGGGAGAGCCTGGGGAACTCGCTGCACTTCGCGCACTCGGACCTGGGCGGCATGGGTCTCTTCGAAGAGGCGAACTGGTTTGGTGTGCGGGCCGCGGAGCGCGTGCTGGCGGAGCTGGGCCGGCGTGAGGTGAGCTGGCTGTAGCCGCCGGCTGCCGCGTTCCATTCCAGGCGCCCATGGAGGAGGTCTTCTGACGCGGTGAGCGCCCTTGGCATGCGGTGTTCCGCCTGCTCGTGTCCGCCTGAAGGCCAGGGGGCATTGTCGGTCCCCATGTGCATCTCCCTCCACGAGGGTCCGCGGCACGTTCATTCCCGCGCGTCCTCGTGGAGGCCGCGCCATGTCGCTCAAGGAATACCTTCCCGGAACGCCATTCCCTGGTGTCATCGGCCGGACGGATGAGGAGTCCTCGCCTGCCTGGCCCGCGCCGCTGCGCGCGAAGCCGGGGGCACCCAACGTCCTCTTCATCGTCCTGGACGACACGGGCTTCGGTCAGCTCGGTTGCTATGGCTCGCCCATCCGCACGCCGAACCTGGACCGGTTGGCGAAGGGTGGGCTGCGCTACAACAACATGCACACCACCGCGCTCTGCTCGCCCACGCGCTCGTGCATCCTCACCGGCCGCAACCACCACTCCAATGGCATGGCGGGAATCACCGAAATCTCCGTGGGCTACCCCGGCCGCAACGGCACCATCCCCTTCGAGAATGGCTTCCTCTCCGAGATGCTGGCTGGGCACGGCTACAACACCTACTGCGTGGGCAAGTGGCACCTCACTCCCGCGGAGCAGACGAGCGCCGCGGGGCCCTACTCACGCTGGCCCCTGGGCCGCGGCTTCGAGCGGTACTACGGCTTCCTCGGGGGCGACACGCACCAGTACTACCCCGACCTCGTTCACGACAACCATCAGGTCCGGCCACCGAAGACACCCGAGGAGGGCTACCACCTGACGGAGGACCTGGTGGACCGGGCCATCGGCTTCATCGCCGACGCCAAGCAGGTGGCGCCCGACAAGCCCTTCTTCCTCTACTTCTGCACCGGCGCCATGCATGCGCCCCACCATGTCCCCCGGGAATGGGCGGACCGCTACAAAGGCCAGTTCGACGACGGCTGGGATGCCTACCGCGAGAAGGTCTTCCGGCGTCAGCTCGAGACAGGCGTGCTGCCACCGGGCACCCGGTTGTCGCGCCATGACCCGGACGTGCAGGACTGGGACAGTCTGTCTGCGGAGGAGCGGCGGCTCTATGCGCGGATGATGGAGGTGTTCGCGGGCTTCCTGGAGCACACGGACCACCACATCGGCCGGCTCATCCAGTCACTGGAAGCGAGCGGGGAGCTGGAGAACACGCTCGTCATGGTCATCTCCGATAATGGCGCCAGTCCGGAGGGTGGCCTGCATGGCTCCGTCAATGAGCTGAAGTTCTTCAACAACGCGCCGGAGTCGCTGGAGCAGAACCTGGCGGCGCTGGACGAGCTGGGCGGACCGCGCCACTTCAACCACTATCCCTGGGGCTGGGCCTGGGCGGGCAATACGCCCTTCAAACGGTGGAAGCGCGAGACGTATCGGGGTGGTACCACGGACCCCTTCATCGTCCACTGGCCCCGAGGCATCCAGGCGCGGGGCGAGATTCGCTCTCAGTACTGCCACGCCATCGACATGGTGCCCACGGTGCTGGACTGCCTGGGCATCGACCCGCCCACGGAGCTTCGCGGCGTCACGCAGTCACCCATCGAAGGCGTCAGCTTCAAGTACTCCTTCCAAGACGCGGACGCGGAGAGCCGGCACCACACGCAGTACTTCGAGATGTTCAGCCACCGGGCCCTGTACCACGACGGATGGCGGGCGGTGTGCCCGTTCCCCGGACCGTCCTTCACGGAGTCGCACGAGCCGTTCGGCATGCTGAAGCTCACCGAGGCCAGACTGCGCGAGTTCGATACGGAGGGCTGGGAGCTGTACCACGTGGCGGAGGACTGCTCGGAGACGCGGAACGTGGCCGCGCAGGAGCGCGACAAGCTCATCGAGATGATTGCCCGTTGGTACGTCGAGGCGGGCCGGTACGATGTGCTTCCGCTGATAACGCCGTCCCGCGAACTCTTCGCCGTGGAACGGCCGCAGATTTCGCGGGAGCGGGAGCGTTACGTCTACCGGCCGAATACCTCACCCGCGCCGGAGAACGTGGCGGTGCACGTCCTCAATCGTGCCCACGCCATCACCGCGCGGGTGGAGGTGGAGGACGGCGTCGAGGGCGTGTTGCTCTGCCACGGTGGATTGACGGGCGGGTACTCGCTCTTCGTCAAGGACGGGAAGCTGCACTACGTCTACAACTTCGTGGGAGAGAAGGAGTTCCACCTGGAGTCCGCCGTGGACGTGCCGAAGGGACACGCGGAGCTGCGCTTCGAGTTCCAGCCCACGGGGACGCCTGACCTGCCCGCGGGCCGGGGCGCGCCGGGGCTGGGGCGCCTCTTCATCAACGGAGACCTGGTGGCGCAGCGCGACATCTCGGAGACCATGCCGCTGCTCATCAGCCTGGGCGAGGGGCTGACATGCGGCCGAGACGAGAACTCACCGGTGAGTCAGCAGTACCAGCCGCCCTTCGCCTTCAAGGGCGGGACGCTGACGGAGGTGGTGGTGGACGTGTCGGGTGAGCACGTCCACGACGCCGCGACGGAGGCGAACACGGTCATGGCGCGGCAATAGCCGCGTGGGCGGTGGACGGACCTGGGGCGACGGTGACGATGATGATGTCGGTGCGTCGCCCCAGGGCCAGCAGCTCGGCAGGGCTGGGCACCACCGGGTACCGTGAGCCTCCGCCTCCGACGCCCTGGGGGAAGTACAGCGCCCTTTCCGCCTCCACGTAGAGGACGGGGACGCGGCTTCCCCGGGCCTCGATGCCCGGAGGCGCGAAGACCTGGACGTCGTGGTCGGGGAACGCGGGTGGCGACGGAGCACACCCAGCGGCCAGGGCGAACAGCAAGGACAGCCAACGTCGCATGACGGGACTCCTGGCCTCGGCCTGATGGCCGGGCGCTCGATGGGTTCATGACGGATGTGCGGCGCGGCCGTGGCTCAGGGCGGCCGGGTGACGTCACAGCGCGCACTGGCGCCGCGGGCGAGGTCCTCGGCCACCGAGCGAAGCAGCACGGTGCCCGTGAGGGTGTTGCCTTCCTCGCCCGGGGCTTGCTTCCCCTGCGTGAGCCACGCGGCCACCCGGCCCAGGCTCGCGGCGGTCACGACGTGAAGGCGGACGCTGATGCGCACTTCATAGCGCGCGCCGGGCTCGGGCCTTTTTTCCAAGGTCCACGCCACGCGCTCCAGCGTCAGTGCGGACGGGCCTTCTGGCAGGGGGCGTCCATCCAGCACGTAGGCGCCCTTGGTGAAGGCGAGCACCTGCGTCAGACGGGCGGTGTCCATTCGCGCGTCGAACCAGACGGTGTTGCGTTGCCAGAGCGTCAGCTCCACCTCCAGCTTCCCTGCCATGCCCAGTCGCACCAACCGGTCCAGCTCGGGTGAGACGAAGTCGAAGGCTTCGGAACGGACCATGACGCGCCGTCCGGCCAACGTGGCGGTGCAGGTGGTGCGCGGCTCTTCTGCATGGACCGTGGGGGCGTGCAGGCCCGCCACGGCGATGAGCGCCGTGCCGAGCCTGCGTCCCACGTGTTTGCGTGGCCAGTCCATGCGTCTTTAGAAGGTCCGCTGGAAGAGCAGCCGGGCTTCGGGCGTGGCGGTGGCCCGCTCATCCGTGCGCCACGCGACGTCCATCCGCACGTTGTCTCCGAAGTGGAGGCTGGCGCCCAGGCCGAGCCGTGCATCCGTCCATGCGTCATCTGCCCGCACCGTGCCCAGGTCCACGAAGACGCCCAGGGCGCTCCAGCGGTACTCCGCGCTGGTGAGCACGGACACGTCGCCGCGGTACTCCTTGAAGCCGAAGCCGCGCAGCGCCGTCCATCCACCCAGTGCCTCGCGCTTCTGTTCGGGCAGACGGTGGCCCCCCGCGGTGCGCACGCGCAGCGACAGGCCGGTGTCCCAGCCGGTGGGCACCTCCATCGCGATGTCGCTCACCAGCTTCCAGAAGCGCGCGTCACCGCCCGCGCTCCCCGGACCGTTGCCCACCTCCAGCGTGAGCAGGCCCCGGAGCGACGCGCGGCTCTCCCAGTCGCCATCCCGGTCGAAGAGTGACGTCTCCGGCGTGCGGAACAGCGAGCCCACGGACGCGGCGGCGGGCACGTTGCTGGCGTACTCCATGCGCACCACCACGGAGTCGAAGCGGCCCTCGGTGACGGGCGCGTTGGGGAAGGGCGCCGAGTCGTTCCGGAACAGGGAGAAGGGCGGCGTGAAGCTGCGCATCGACTCGTAGCGGTCGTTGCGGTACTCGACGCCCGCGAGCCAGTCGTCCGCCCAGCGCCAGGTGGCGAAGGCCGTGAGCCCCTTGCGGCGGAAGTAGTCGCGGTCCGGCCGGTTGATGAGGGCCGAGTAGAGCGACGAGTCGATGTCGCCCATCCGCCACCGGTCCAGCGTGTCGGTGAAGTCGTAGACCTGCGCGCCCAGCTCCGCGAGCCCCACCCGCGGCACCTGGAGCTTCGCCCCACCGAGCATGTTGATGCGCCGCTGGCGCCGCGTGCCTTCCGGGTCATCCGGCAGATACTGGCCGCCCCACCGCAGCGGGATGGTGAGCGCGGCATCCACGGTGACGTGCGCGCGGTCCTTCGCATCCCAGAGGCGCAGCCGCCCTGCAAGACCTGGCGAGAAGCCCGTCACCTGCGTGTGCATCGGAAGCAGGTCCACGTCGAAGTCGGGCCGCCGCGTGCGCAGGTGCACCACCAGCTTCTTGCCCTCGAGGGTGATGCTGTCGGCCGAGTCCACGTCGTCCCACCAGTCGGCGAACTGCTTCCAGTTCAGCTCGAACTCCACCTGCTCCCGGTGGCGCGGCTTCGCGCGCGGTGCTTCCTGCGTGTGATAGGCGCGGGTGCCGTCCGGCTCGCGCGTCTCGATGATGTGGGCGCGCTGGGCACGCGGGCTGTCGGAGTCGTCCGCGTCCGCGGGCTCCAGGAAGGGGAGCCGCGAGGTCAGCCGCCGCACGGCGCGCTTCGCGTCACTGCGGAGGAACACGGTGCCAGGCTTCAGGTCCAGCGCGTCCTGGACACGCGCGGCGATGTCGGCGTCCACGCCGCGCACTTCGATGGACTCGAGCCGGCCTTCATCCACCGTCACCGTCAACTTGCCATCCGGCGACAACACCGCGGACAGGCTGGCGAGCATGTAGCCGTCGTCACGCAGGCGCTTCAGCGTGCGCTCCAGGCCGTGGGCGACGCCGCCCAGGAAGATGCCGGGGTGCAGCGTGCCGCGCTCCAGCCGGGCCACCCAGTCACGGGACGGATAGCGAGGCGGGCAGGGACGGACGACGGAGAGCGTGCCGCGCCGGGAGTCCACGCGCAGCGTGGCGGTGAAGGAGTCGTCGTCTTCGTCCTCGGTGGGGAACCGGTGCGGGAGCCAGAGCAGCTCTTCGAGAATCTCGGTGGCCTGCAGGTCCTGAAGCCCGTTCACCTCCACGGCGGAGACGACGGCGTTCTCCTCCAGGTGGACTTCGAGGACCGCTGGCTGCGGCGCCTCGGCCACGCGCACGCGCGGCTCCACGCGGGCGAACAGTCCCGAGCGAGCGAGCCGCCGGAGGAACAGGTGGACTTCTCGTCCGCTCAGCAGGGCCTCCGAGTCCGCACGAGGCGCACCGATGAAGGCACGCACCTGCGCATCCGTCAGCCAGTGAAGCCCGTGCAGTTCGATGCGGCCGGGCGTGAGCGAGCGCCCATCCACGGCGAGCTGAAGCGGGGCCAGAACGCTGGTGTCTCCCGAGTCGTCGTCCTCGAAGTCGTCGGGGCAGGACTTCTTCGTGTCCGTTGGGGTGTCGCCTCGGGCGTCGGTCGCGGGGGAGCGTGGCTTGCCGCCAGCCTCCTGGTTGTCCGTGGCCGTGGTTGCGCCTTCCGCAGGCTCTGACTGCGGGGTGTTGCCCGTTTCACCTTGCGACGGAGCGGCTTCCGCGGATGAGGGCGCGTCGGAGCGTGGCTCAGGTGCAGGGGCTGGCTGCGCGACTGCGAGCGCGGGGAGGAGACAAATGAGGAGCGCGAAGCGGTTCATGCACGAAGGGAGAGCACGGGCCGTTCCACCCAGAGGCGTCGGGCAAGTGCCTGAAAGAACGAGGGCCGAGCAGCCATGTCGATGTCATGGAGACATCGGGATGTCGAGTCGTGATGTGGTACTGACATCGCCAGTGGCGATTGCGTGCGGCCGTCCGGCACCCGCCTGGAGGCATGGGGGCGCTTTCGGTACCGGGGCCGTGGTTGCGGCTGGTCCGAAAATCGGGGGCAGATCAGCAGAACTCCCGCGGGCTTCAGGTGACAGGGAGTCCGAGCGCCTTGATGCGCCGGTAGAGGTTGCCCCGGTCGACCTGCAGCAGCCGCGCGGCTCCGGCGATGCTTTCGCCTTCCTGGAGCGCCGCGCGGATGAGCTCGCGCTCGAAGTCCTCCACGTGCTCCCGGTAGCTCTTTTGTCCCAGGGAGGGACGGCTGGCCACGGCGGTGGCCTGGGGCGCGGAGACGAGCTCCGGGCCCAGGGTGAGCGGGCCCTCACCCCGGAGCAGGTTGAGGCGCTCAATGAGGTTGCGCAACTCGCGCACGTTGCCCGGCCACGCATAGGCGCGCAGCGAGGTTTCCGCGCCGGGCGCGAGCACCAGTGGCACTTGAGGCCCCGCGAACTCCGCCGCGAAGGCGCGGGCCAGGGGAAGCAAGTCCTCCGGCCGCTCGCGCAGAGGCGGCACCTGGAGGGGCATCACGTTGAGGCGGAAGTAGAGGTCCTGCCGGAAGCGGCCCTCCTTCACCGCGCGGGCGAGGTCCTGGTGCGTGGCCGCGACGACGCGCGCATCCACCGGCACGGGCAGGCTGCCGCCCAGCCGCTCCACTTCCTTCGTCTCCAGGACGCGCAGCAGCTTGGCCTGGAGCTCCAGAGGCATGTCGCCCAGTTCGTCGAGGAACAACGTGCCGCCGTGCGCCTGTTCGATGCGGCCCGCGCGCCGCGACAGCGCACCGGAGAACGCGCCCTTCTCGTGGCCGAACAGCTCGCTCTCCAGCAGGGTGGAGGGAATGGCCGCGCAGTTGACGGCGATGAGCCGGCCCTTGCGTCCCGAAGCGAGGTGCAGCGCCCGCGCCACGCGTTCCTTGCCAGTGCCCGTCTCGCCGGTGATGAGGATGGCGGTGTCGCTGGGGCCCACGCGCGCGATGAGCTGGCGCAGTGACGCCATGCCAGCGCTGTCACCCACCAGGTGGCCGGGGCGGGCCAGTGCGTCCAGCAGCCGCTCGCGCTCTTCCTGGAGCGAGCCCAGTGCCAGTGCGTTTCGCACGGCGGTGAGCAGCCGCTCGGGGGAGGGCGGCTTCTCCACGAAGTCCGTCGCGCCCAGCCGCAGCGCCTGCACGGCCTCGGCGGGTGACGCCTCCCCGGACAGCACCACCACGGGCGCGGGGAAGGGCCGGGGGAGGCGCGCGAGCAGCTCCAGGCCCGTCTCGCCCGGCATGCGCAGGTCGAGCAGCATCATCGCCGGGGGACCTTCGGGCGCGTCGAGCAGCTGGGAGGCCTCCGCCGCGGAGCGGGCCTCCACGGGCGTGAAGCCCTCATCGCTCAGCAGTCCGCGCAGGGCCCTGAGGACGCCAGAGTCGTCATCGACGATGAGGATGCGAGGACCGGGCTTCATGGGGACGGAGGCGGGGTGAGGGGCAGTTCCACGCGCGCGAGCGTACCGCCGCCGGGCGCGGGCTCCAGGCGCAGGCTGCCGCCGTGCTCGTGGACGATTTTCTGGGAGATGGGCAGGCCCAGGCCGCTGCCGCCGGGCTTGGTGCTGAAGAGGCCACGCGTGAGGGCCGGGCCTTCGAGGACGGTGGGGACGCCACTGCCTCCATCCGCCACGGTGACGCACACGGTGCCCGGCTGCGGCGACTCCAGTGTGACGTGGACTGGCGCGGCGCTGGCGGAAGAGGCCTCGGTGGCGTTCTTCACCAGGTTGCCGAAGAGGCGACGCAGGCCATCCGGGTCCGCGCGCAGCGTGGCCTCCGCGCCAGGCCGAAGCTCCACGGGCACGGGGGACGTGCCCGCGTACAGGGTGCACACCTCGGCCAGCAGCGGGCGCAGGGGCACGTCCTGGAAGCGCGGCGCGGGCAGGCGCGCGAAGGTGGAGAAGCTCTGGGTCATCCGCATCAACAGGTCTACTTCCTCCTGGAGGAGGGCCACCGCTTCGGTGACGCGGGTGGTGTCGTGGGGCGTGGACGCATCCGTCCGGTTCAGACGCGCGAGCGACAACTTCATTGCGGTGAGGGGGTTCTTCAGCTCGTGCGCGAGCGCGCGGGCCACGTCCTGCCAGGCGGCAATCTGTTCCGCGGACTTGAGCCGCTCGCGCTGCGACAGCAGCTCCTGGCCCATGCGGTTGAACTGGCCCAGGAGGAACTGGAGCTCGTCGCGTGGAGGCTCGGGGGCGGCGAGCCGCACGGAGAGGTCGCCGCTCGCATAGGCCCACATGCCTTCCGTGAGGGTTCGCACCGGACGCGTGAGGGCCCGCCCGAGCAGCACCGCAGCCACCGTCAGCGCCGCGCCCGATATGAGGACCAGCGCGGTGATGAAGGCGGGCACGCGGCGCACCAGGGCTCGTCGCGCCAGCTCCGCCTGCGCGAGGTTGAGCCGCGCCTCGTTGAGCGAGTCTTGCGGCAGCTCCCGCCGCGCCAGCTCCGAGGCGACCTCCTCCAGCACGCCCTCCACCGGGGCGATGGACACCGACAGCACCCGCTCCAGCGCGGCTTGTGCCAGCACGCCGAGCAGCACCAGCGGCACCCAGCCGGCGAGCAGCATCACCGCTAGCAGCCGGCGCCGGAAGCGTGGAGGGGGCAGCGGAAGGTCCGCGGCGTGTTCAAGGCCCACCCTGTCACCGTGCGTGCGGGCCCCTGTGGGCGCGGCGGCGTGCATGGGACGGTTCATACCGCATCCGGACGTGGGCCCGGTGCCGAGTCCCTGGCGCGGAGACTCTGGTAGGCTGCATGGCCCCGATGCCTCGTCTTCTCGCGCCCTCCCAGGGCTGGTTGTTCAGTCCGGGAGTGGACCTGTCCGTCTTCGCTGGCAGCGCGCTCGTCTCCGTGGCTTTCGTGCTCGCCGCGCCCTGGCTGGGCGTGGCGGGCGGCACGCCGCTGTGGGCATGGCTGCTCTTCGTCGTCTGCGTGGACGTGGCCCACGTCTGGTCCACGCTGTTCCGCACCTATCTGGATCCGGACGAGCTGCGGACCCGCCCCGGGCTCTACCTGGGCGCGCCGCTGGCCGCCTACATGGCGGGCGTGCTCGCCCACCTGGTGTCGCCGGGCACGTTCTGGACGCTGTTCGCCTATGTCGCGCTCAGCCACTTCGTGCGGCAGCAGTACGGCTGGGTGGCACTGTACGGCCGCAAGGCGCGCGTCTCCGTGCTGGAGCGGCGCCTGGATGCCGCCGCCGTCTATGCCGCCACGCTGGGCCCCGTCATCTGGTGGCATGCGAACCTGCCGCGCGGCTTCTGGTGGTTCGTGCCCGGGGACTTCCTGTCGGGCCTGCCGTCCTGGGTGGGCACCGTGGGGCTGGGGGTTCACGCGGCGGTGCTCATCGCGTGGGCCGGCTTCCAAGCCGCGCGGGTGGTGCGCGGCGAGGGTGTGCAAGCGGGCAAGGTGCTGCTGGTGGTGGCGACGTGGGTGGCGTGGTTCGGCGGCATCGTCGTCGCGCGGGACGACTTCACGTTCACGGTGATGAACGTGGTGCTGCACGGCGTTCCCTACTTCGCGCTGCTCTTCCGTTATGCGCGGGGACGGCTGGAGGAGGGTGGCTACGGCGCGGGGGCGGCGCTGCTGCGCGCGGGGCTGCCGGGCTTCCTGCTGTTCCTGGTGGCGCTGGCCCTGGCGGAGGAGTTCCTGTGGGACCAGGTCGTGTGGCGCGAACACGGCGCGCTCTTCGGCGAGAGCGACGTGACGCTGCCGCCGGACGTGTTGTCGCTCGTGGTGCCGCTGCTCGCGCTGCCGCAGGCCACGCACTATGTGCTGGATGCCTTCGTGTGGAAGCCGGGCCGGCAGCCCGCGCTGCTGTCACGGCTGGGCTGGACACCGATGGCCACCCGACACGAGGGACGCACATCTGGCATGAAGCCCGTTTCGACGATGGCCATTCCTGCACGGAGTGACTAATTCAGGAGGGGCCTATGTCCCGACTCCTACTCGTCTCGAACCGGCTTCCTGTCACCGTCAAGGTGGAGAAGGACACTGTCTCCGTGGTCCGCAGCGCGGGAGGCCTGGCCACCGGCCTGCGCCGTCCGCACGAACGCTCGGGGGGGCTGTGGATTGGCTGGCCCGGGGATGTCTCCCGTCTGTCGGAAAGTCAACGCGCCCGCGTGGACGCCCAGCTCGCGGAGCTGCGCTGCGTGCCACTGACGCTGTCCGCCAGCGAGGTGAGCCGCTACTACGAAGGCTATTCCAACCGCGTCCTGTGGCCGCTGTGCCACTACATGCTGGAGCGCATTCCGCGCCAGGACCGCGATTGGGAGGTGTACCGCAAGGTCAACGAGCGCTTCGCGGACCTGGTGGCGAAGCACTACGAGCCCGGGGACACCATCTGGGTCCACGACTATCAGCTCATGCTGGTGCCCGGCATGTTGCGCCAGCGGCTGCCCGGCGCGCGCATCGGCTACTTCCACCACATCCCGTTTCCGTCGTCGGAAATCTTCAGCACGCTGCCGCGCCGGCGTGAGCTGCTGAAGGGGCTGCTGGGCGCGGACCTCATCGGCTTCCACACGGTGAGCTACGTGCGGCACTTCTCCGGAGCGCTGCTGCGGCACCTCGGGCTGGACACGGACATCGACCGCATCATCTGGGAGGGCCGCGACGTGCGCGTGGGCGCCTTCCCCATGGGCATCGACGCGCAGGCCTTCGAGTCGATTGCGAGCGAGCCCGGCATGCAGGAGGAGGTGGCGAACCTGCGCCGGTCCTCCGAAGGGCAGCGCATCCTGCTGGGCATCGACCGGCTGGACTACACCAAGGGCATACCGCGGCGTCTCCTGGCGGTGCAGCGCGTGCTGGAGCGCACGCCCGCGTGGCGTGGCCGCCTGCGGTTCATCCAGGTGACGGTGCCCAGCAGGACCCAGGTGGAGGCGTACGCCAACTACCGCGAGCTGGTGAACGAGCTGGTGGGGCGCATCAATGGGCTCTACGGCACGGTGCACAACGTGCCCGTGCACTACCTCTACCGCTCATTCAACGAACGGCAGCTCGTGGGGTTGTACCGGGGCGCGGATGTGATGCTCGTCACGCCGGTGCGGGACGGGATGAACCTGGTGGCGAAGGAGTTCTGCGCGGCGCGTCCGGACGACGACGGCGTGCTGGTGCTCAGCGAGTTCGCGGGCGCCGCAGCGGAGCTGGGGGGCGCGCTCGTCGTCAACCCCTACGACGTGGACGCCATGGCGGACGCCATCGAGAAGGCGCTGGGGATGGCGGAGGAGGAGCGCCGCACGCGCATGCACACGCTGCGCAAGCAGGTGAAGTCGCGGGACGTGCATTGGTGGACGTCCTCCTTCCTCGACCGGCTCCAGTCGCTGCCCGCGGTGGACGTGCGCGCCGAGGCGGGCGCGCCCGAGGCGCTGGCGCAGATGAAGCAGGCGGAGCGGCTGCAACTGCTCCTGGACTACGACGGGACGCTGGTGGGCTACGCGCCCCGGCCGGAGCTGGCCGCGCCGGATGCGGCGCTGAAGGGGTTGCTGGCGAAGCTGGTGGCCCGGCCCGGCACCTCGGTGAGCATCGTCAGCGGCCGGCCCAAGGAGACGCTGGAGGAATGGTTGGGCGACCTGGCCATGGGCCTGTATGCCGAGCACGGCCTGTGGTCCCGCCCGGCGCCAGGGGAGGCGTGGCGGATGCTGGAGGGCGTGACGTTCGACTGGAAGGAGCGCGTGCGCCCCGAACTGGAGACCTTCTCCGCGCGCGTGCCGGGCTCCTTCGTGGAGGAGAAGACCGCGTCGCTGGCGTGGCACTACCGCCTGGTGGACGCGGAGTTCGGCGCCATCCAGTCCCGCGAGCTGCGGCTGTACCTGGCGGAGAAGTTCGCCGGGCAGTCCATGGACATCCTCTCCGGGGACAAGGTGGTGGAGATTCGTCCGCAGGGCGTGCACAAGGGCCGCGTGGTGGGCGAGGCCACGAAGGGCGCGGCGCCCGGGGCCCTCGTGGTGGCCATCGGCGATGACCGCACGGACGAGGACCTCTTCGCATCCATTCCGCCCGGCGGGCTCACCATCCATGCGGGCAACAAGCCCACGCGCGCGGCGTTCCGGGTGAATGGCCCGGACGAGGTCCGCGCGCTGCTGGCGGGTCTGCTGGAGTCGTAACCACCGCGCGCCCGCCGGAGGTTCGGCGGGCGCGGGCCTGCTCGCGTTCGCTACGGCGTCGAGGACGCGGTGCGGTTGGCCGCGTTCTGGATGAACACCCGGCGGCCGAAGGCGCGGTCCACGCGGCCGAGGAACTCGCGGAACGCGGGGTAGTCATCCGCGGACACGCGCGCGGTGGTGAGGGCCACCTCGCCCTCGGCCACCAGCTTGCCGCCCTCCAGGCGGTAGCTCAGCTTGATGTGGCCGAACTTCGTCGTCTCCTCCACGGCCTGGGGCAGCTCCGCCACCGTCCAGCCCGCGGGCAGCGCGTAGCGCAGGAGGAAACCGTTGGTCCACGGGCTGGACATCACCAGGTCGAAGCGGCGCTGCGCCAGCGACGCATAGGCCTGCTGGTAGGTGCGCCCGGTGCCGAAGGGCAGGAAGCGCATGCCGTTGGGCAGCACCTCCGAGTAGCGCGGGATGCTCATCTTGAAGTCCAGCGCCACGTCGTCATCCAGCCGCGTGGTGTCGCTCAGCTTCACCTCGTGCACCGTGAGGCCGGGGAAGCTCTGCGCCCAGGCGCGCTCGAAGGTGGACTTGCGCGTGGCCTCCGGCCGGTAGGCGCGGCGGTAGTCGGGCGCGTGCTGCCCGCCCACGGAGCTGGAGCCGGTGATTTCAGCGCCGCCGTCCGCGCGGAGCGTCACGTTCAGCGACATGCGCGTGGCGTTGTCCGCCGCCTTCGCCTCCGGCGTGGTGAGGAAGGTGCTCTTGCCGTTGGGCTCCACCACCAGCACGTTGGCCACCCGGTCCGCGCTGGGCAGCTCGTTGGCGCCGTGGAACTCCGCGGTGCCGTCCAGGTACAGGTCGAACTTGGGCACGTAGGCGATGGCGTGGTTGAAGGCCGCCAGGCTCGCGGGCTCCTCGCCAATGGAGCCCAGGTTGCGCATGCGCAGCAGCACCAGCCGGCTCTCCACGCCCGCCACCTGGAGCATGGAGTGGATGAGGCTCGCCTTGTCCTTGCAGTCGCCGAAGCGGCGCGCCAGCACCCGGTCCACGCGGTAGGGCTTGAAGCCGTGGATGCCGAACTCCAGCGCCACGTAGCGCGTGTTCGTCACCACGAAGTTGTAGATGGCGCGCACCACCGCCAGCTCATTCTTCCGGTCCACGCCCTGGAGCACCTGGTCCACCGTCTGCCGCAGCTCCGCGTTGGGCTGGAGCTGGTCGCGCACCAGGCCCCACCAGTAGCGGCCCACCTGCTCCCACGTCTGGTAGGTGGAGACGTGGAGGTTCTGCGCCACCTCCGCCCAGCCGGGCATGCCGGGCTCCGGCACCACCTTGGCGACGTGCTTGGCGTTCCAGCGGTACAGCACGCGGCCGGCATCCAGCGTCTCCTGCGCGCTCGCCACGCCGGTCAGCTTGCTCTTGTTCCAATACAGGGGCCGTGCCTGCGGCATGTCCACCAGGTACTGGAAGCGCACCTTCGGGTAGACGCCCTGCACGCTCTCCACGTCACCCCAGTAGTCCGACAGGAGGTTGTCCTGCGCGGTGTCGTCCAGGCGGTACGTCAGCTCGAGCGTGTCGCCCGCCGACAGCGAGGGGAAGGAGAGAATCTTGGCGCGGGCGTCGTAGTACATGCCCGTCCACGGCTCGTTGATGTTGCGCTCGTTCTCACCGTAGCTCTCCACCACGGAGCCATCCGCCTTGATGACGCGGGCGCGCAGCACGCGCACCTCCTGACGGTCCGGTGAATAGGTGACGGGGATGGTGCGGAACGCGTCCACGCCGCGCGAGTTGAAGACCTTGACCACCGTCTGGTGCAGGCGGCTGGACAGGCCGCTCTGCTGGACGCGCACGTAGGTGTTGTCCACCAGGTAGAGGGCGTCCTCGTGGACGTAGGCCTCCGACTCCTTGGCCAGCGGCTGGGCGTCCACCAGATACTGCATGCCGGTGCCGGTGCTCTCGCCCTTGAGGGTGCGCAGGGCCTCCTTCAGGCCCGGGTTCTGCGGGCGCAGCGCCAGCGAGCGCTCGAACGAGGCCAGCGCCGGCTCGCGGCGGCCCGCGGCCAGCAGGGCGCGGCCCTCGCGCTCATAGACTTCCGGCTCGTCCGGGGACAGCGCGCGGGCCTCGGCGAAGAGGGCGACGGCTTCCTCCACCGCGCCGTTGCTGGCCTTCAGCTCCGCCAGCCGCACACGGGAGCCATTGTCGAAGGGGTTGAGCTTCACCAGCTGCGCGTACTCGCGCTGGGCGGACTCCACCTGCCCGGCCTCCGCCAGCATCGTGGCGAGCATGTGGCGCGTGGTGGTGTCGTCGAAGCGCAGCGCCAGCACCACGCGCATCCGGTCCATGGCCTCGCGACCGCGGTCGAGCTGCCGGGACACCTGGGCCGCGGCGCGCACCGCGCGAGGCACGCGGGGCTGCAGGCGGAACGTCTCCTCCACCAGGGCGTGGGCCTTGGGGCGCTCGCCCAGGGCTTCATGCGCGCGCGCCAGCACCAGCCGCGCGTTGACGTCATCCGGCGTCTTCTCCAGCACGGGCGCCACCAGCGACTGCACGCGCTCGGGGTGGCCGCGGTCCAGCTCGTGGTCGGCCAGCGCCACGCGCGCCTCCGGCATGGCAGGGTCGGCGGCGATGGCGGCTTCCAGGAAGCGGCGGCGCTCGTTCAGGTCATCCCGCTGCGCGTGGGCGGCGAGCAACTGGAGCCGGGCGTCCTTGGGGGCGGCTTCCGCGGCGCGCGCGGCCTCGGCGCTGGCGGTGTGCTCGCGCTCGTCATACGCGCGGAAGAAGCCCAGCACCCGGGCGTAGTCGCCGCGCAGCGCGGCGTCATCCGGGTTCTTCTCCACCATCGCGCGCAGGGCGGAGGTGAGGGTGGGCAGCGACTGGGGCTGCGGCGCGGTGCCCTTCTCCAGGGCGGGCGCCTTCGCCGGCAGCGTCGCGCGCACGGTGGGCGACTCCTGGCGCAGGTAGAAACCCAGCGGGCCGGACTCCTGGCACACCTTCACGAGCACGCGGTTGAGGCCCTTGCGCAGCTTCACGGACACGCGGGACTGGTCCGGGCGCGGCAGGTTGTAGCGGTCCTCCTTCGCGGCGAGCTGCCCGTTCACCCACAGCCGGAACGCGCCGGACGTGCCCACGCCCAGCGACACGCGCGACTCCTGGGAGGACTCCAGCCAGGTGACGGCGTAGGCCACGGCCTCGCGGTTGGGGCGGATGGCGGTGGCCAGGTCGATGTAGCCATCCGCGGTGTTCGCCGTCAGCTTGCGCCAGGTGGTGTTGCCGCCCTTGGCCGCGGGGTAGGTGGCGGACAGGTCCAGGTTGGCGGCCTCGGGGCCGAAGTCGGTGTCACAGCCGGCCTTGCCTTCGTTCTCGAAGCCGCCGGTGACGTAGTAGTCGCCCACGTAGCCCAGCCACTGCTTCACCTCGTTGGCGCGCACCAGCCGTCCCCGGGCGCGCTCGGTGTCCAGCAGGAGCATCTGCGCGGTGGCGCGGGTATTCGGGTCCGAGGTGCGGCGGGAGGCCACGTAGGCGTAGGTGCTCAGCAGGGGCGTGAGGTCCTCCACCTCGTCCACCAGCGCGTGCATCCGCAGCAGGCTGGCGGCGCCTCGGGGGGAGGAGGCCTGCTTCATCGCCTCGGCCGCATGGACGCGAGCGGTCTCATCCGCGGCCGGCTTCGCCTGCGCCCACAACGGGCAGGTGAGCACGAGGACTGCGGCCAGCAATGTGAAGCGGGACATCCGTTCTCCTGGGTGGACGGCTTGCGGTAAGGGGCGCCAGCCCCGGGCAGGGGCGTCGACGCGGATGAACAGGCGAACCCCTCTGGGGCTTCCCCTGCCTGGCCATCGTACGATGGAGGATGGGGTGGGGACAGGTACGCACTACTCCAGGGACGGGAGGATGACGCCGAAGTGTTCGACGAGCGCGCGCCGCAGGGCGTCTTCGTCGGGGAGAGGCTGCTCCGTCCGGACCCCGCTCCGGGTGAGGACGAGTGTGCCCTCCTTGGCGGTGATGCGCCCCTCTGGCGTCGCCCGGGTGCACAGCCGCCGCTGGGTGAAGATGGAGTCCGGGGAGGTCTGGTGGTAGCGGCACATGCCCTCGAAGTCCGCGAGCTGGCGGGGCACGAGGGAGAGGCGGTACTCCGCCTCCCATCCGGAGGGCTTCTCGCTCCAGAGGATGAGGTCTTCGCCCTCCGGTGAGAGCCGGTATGCGCGGCCGGAGCGCACCTGGACGTCGTGGGTGTCCAGGAGCAGGGGCTCGGTGAAGCACTCACCGAAGCCGACATCCGCCAACCAGCGTCCCTGTTCATCCTCCACCTGGAGGGCCAGGTGGTCGAAGTCGGGGCCGTAGGCGCTGCCATCCGGGGCCGTGGCCACGCCCGCGGACAGCAGCGTCACCCGGTGGCCCAGCGCCGTCAGCAGCCGGGCGAAGAGACCGTTGAGCTCGTAGCAGAAGCCGCCGCGCCGCTGGACGACGACCTTCTCGAAGAGGGCGTCCGTGTCGAGCCGGATGGGCCGCTTCAGGTGGATGTCGAGGTTCTCGAAGGGCACGGCCTCCAAGTGGGCCCGGTGCAGCCTCGTGAGGGACTGCTCCGCCCCCACGCCGATTCGCTCCAGGTAGCGCGCGACGTCGAACATGGGGGAACTGTGTCACGCGAGGGCGCAGACGGGTCAGACATTGAAGAGACGGATGGCCGCCGTGGCGGCGGCGTCCGCGGCGGGTACGCCCGCACTGGCTGCTGCCGCGGCGGCCAGGGGGGCGCTCCGAGGCTCGATCGCCCGCACGGTGGCCATGGCCGCGGCTGCTTCTTCGGATGCGCCCGAAGCCCGCATCGACGCGGACTCGGCGATGGCCACGGAGATGGGATGGGCCATGCCCACGCTGAGGCTCTGGGCGGCCTGGTCCACCGGCCCCGCGGGAATGCCGATGGCTGAAGCGCTGGCCGCGGCCGCGACCGCGCGGTGATTGGCGGTGCCGCCCACGGCGAGCTGGGTGACGACCATGGCCGCGGCGACGGTGGCACATGCGAGCGGGGTGGCGCCCGCGACCAGTGCCGTGTTGGCATCGGTGGCGGCGGTGACGCCGGCCAGGGCAATGGTCCCGGCCGCCGCGTTCGCCGCGAGCGCCGGAACACCCGCGGCCGCCGCGGCCGCCGCGTAACAGGCCGCCGACTGGGCCGCGGTCGGCAGCGTCAATGCATCCGCCGTAACGAGGGCGTCTGCCGCCGCCACCGCCGCGGCTGCCTCCTCGCTGGAATTCGCGGCGGTGGCGGCCGTCACCGCGGTGTTGCCGACGGCGGGCACGAGGAGGCCCGCGAGGGTGTTGGCCGCGGCTTCAGCGGCGGCGGCGGCGCCTCCCATCGCAGCGGTGACGGCGGCTGCCGCCGAGGCGTAACAGACGGCGGCGTCCCCAGGCGCCGGGGGGGCCGCCCCAGTGGCTGTCAGCACGGAAGACGCGGCTGTCACGGCGGCGGCGGCTGTCGGCGTGGAGGCAGCCACGAGGCCCGCGACAGCGGCTGGGATGGGGTGGATGGCGCCGCCCGCGAGCGTGGCGGCGCAGACATTCACGGCGGCCTGGGAGATGCCCGGCACGGTGGCGGCCGCGGCGGCATGACAGGTGCTCGCGTCCGCCGCGACTGGCGGAGTCACGCCCGCGTGGGCCATGCCCGCTGCCGCCGCGACGACCGCGGCGATGGCCGGAAGGGTGATGCCCACCGTGCGCAGGAGGAGGGCGTGGTGCGCCGCGACCGGAGGTCCCGCCGAGATGGCGTTGGCCACCGCATCCAGCCTCGCGGGAAGTGGGGCCCCTCCGACCATGGCGGAGATGGCGGCCACCCTGGCGGCGACGGGCGCTGGCAGGTTCGCGCCCAACGCGCAGGCATGGGCGCTTCCGACGATGGCCGCCGCGAAGTTATCAATCCCGACACCGGCGGCCGTCGCGTGGGCCGCGCTGAGGGCCGCCGCGCCCGTGCCTCCCAGGAAGGGAAGCGCCACGGTCGCGGCGACAGCGGTGAGGGGCGGTTCTCCCAGGCTCACCGCCAGCGCGGCCACCACGGCGGCGAGGTCCGCCGGGGCCAGGGCGAGTGGGACGGCAAGCACCGCGGCACGGGCCGTCGTGACGGCCTCGGCGGCCGATGGCGGGACGCCCCCGAGCATCGCGGCCGCCGGGGAGAGAGGCCCGCCCCTGACGACGTCCCCTCGTGCCGTGGCGGCGGGCCACCAGGCCGCGAGGGCCGCTTGGGTCACGAGGATGCATGCGCTCGTGGCATGGGCCGCGGCGACGCCCGCGACCGCTGCCCTGGCGAAGGGCACGGCGGCCCGGGCCGCGATGGCGGGCTCCAGGCTCCGACGTGCCGCTCGCGCGGCTGGAACGCCCAGCCGGCCCAGTTGCGCGGCGTTGACGGGACCTGCCGCGGGGGCCGTGGCGGCGGCCGCGGCGGGGACCACGCCGATGGCGGTGGCCACGGCGGTGGCTGGCGCTGTTCCCGCTCCCACGGCCACGGCGGCTCGGGCCGCGGCGACCTCCTTGCAGCCATGGCAGGTCCGCGAAAGGGTGCCCGTGACGGCGGAGGCCGGACGCAGCGGTCCTTCGTAGAACGGGGCCAGCTCCCACCCCAAGGCGTGGTGCCCGCGAGGGCTGTGGTCTGGCTGGGTGCTCTGGTCCGCGTGCATGCTGGTGTTGCGGCGCACCGCCCAACCCCGGCGCTGGTACTTGTCGATGGCGAGGTGGGCAGGATGCCCCACGCCCTGGGAGAGATAGCGGTGCGCGAAGGGAGGGACCGCCGCCGCGCCGCCCGTCTGGATGGCGACGCCGTAGGAATAGCCGATGCGGTCCGCTGCCGCGTGTGCGAGCCCGGCGGCGGGAGGTGCGCCCGCCGCCTGACCGTTTTGCGCCGCGCGCGCCGCCTCGACGACGGCGGCCACTTCGGAGAGAGAGGCCGCGGGCCCGATGGCTGCGAGGGCGGCGGCAATCTCAACCAACGCGAGCGGAAACTTCGGGAGCGACTGGCCGCGAGACACCAGGGCATCCAGGATGATTTCGGGAAGGACGGGCGAGGGGGCGAAGGCGTTGGCCACAGCGAAGGGGGCATTCGCCGGGTCGATGGGCGCGCTCCGCGCGAGCCCCAGCGCGGCCTGGACCGCCGCCAGCGGCGGGTTGGGAATGGCGGCGACAGCGGTGGCGAAATAGGGATGGGTCACTGCGGGGAGGTTGGCAATCCCCGCTCCGGCGAGGGCCGCCACGGTCCCCCCGGCGCCGGTGGTGATGCTCAGGCGGGAGGCCTGGACGATGGCGGTGGCGGTCGGGACGGAGATGGTTCCGCCTTGGGCGATGCTCCGCCGCACGGCCACGGCCGCGGCGACGGCCTGCAGGACGGGCTGTGGCGCTCCGGGCCTCGCGCCGACGTGCGCCTGCTCCACGGCTCTGCGCGCGGATGCGGTGCGGTGGGCGTTGGGGAGCCCCCTGGCCATGAGGACGGCCTCGGTGGCCGCCCTGACCACCTGGGGGCCTCCTGGCACCGCCACCACGGGGCCCAGTCCTGGCACCGCCGCCGCACCGCCACCGCCCAACGCGGCCGTCACCAGGCCCCAGGCCACCGCCGTTCCGCCGACCAGCGCGGGCACAGCGGGCGGGGGGCCCGCGGACACGGCTCCCAAATGGTCGAACTGCGCTTGTGGCGTGTTCGGGACGGCGTTCTCCAGGACCACCGCCGCGGCCGCTGCACGGGCCACCACGAGCGGGGTGAAGGCCCCCGCGGAGGAGGCATAGGCGGCGCGTTCCGCCGCGGCGGCCAGGTTCGCCAGGTTCGCGGGCAATGGGAGTGGGAGCGCCGCCGCGGCCGCCGCGGCCGTCGCGGCCCGGCGGATGTTGGGATTGGGAAGCGCTGACGCCGCGTGCGCGACCGCGGCCGCACGGGTGGGCAGCGTGTTGGGGGCCCATGGAATCCTGTCGGGATTCAGGTCGTTCGCTCCCACCTTGTTGGAGCCGTGGTGGGTCGCGGTGAGGCCCACGACGACGGGCGGGTGGGCCGTGGGGGCGTAGGGAAGCGGCACCGCGCCTCCGGGAACTCCGCCACCGGGTGCGGCGAAGGGGCGCCGCTGCGCGGGGATGTATTGGTAGTTGACGTCGCCCGTGAGGAGCACGAACCGCTCGTTGGCGTGGAAGGGCGCCTCTCCCTGGAGCGTCGGTGGCAGCGGGGGCGCGAGGGCCTTGCAGACCGCGGCCGGGTTGCTGACGCCAGCGGCGCGGGCCACCGCGCCTTCCAGCGAAAGGCCGGGGAGCGGCGCGGGGGCGTGGGTGCGTACCACGGCCTCCACCGCGGCCCGCACCGCCTCGCCGCCCTGTGGCACGACGCCGGCCGCCGTATTCGCCGCCGTCGTGACGGGGGAGGCGGCAGGTGCACCGACGATGGCTCCTTGCACGTGGGCCAACGCCAGGGCCCCGGCGCTCCCGGGCATCAGCGGCGCGCCGCCCGCCGCCGCTGTCCCCATGGCCGTGAAGGTGGCGACCGCCGTGCCCGGCGCGCCGCTCGCCACGATGACGGCCGCGCCCGCCGCCGCCGCCATCTGGGGCAGGGTTCCGCCCGCGACCGCCACGGCGTCCGCGGCGACCTCAGCGGCCCGGCCCAGCGCCACCGCCGTGACGGCAGCGAGCGCGGGGTACGCCACGGCCAGCGTCGCGACGACCAGCCGCTGTCTCGCGGTGAGACCGGCGCCTGGACCACCCGGGCCCACCGCCGCGGTGGCCGCGGCCGACTGTCGCCGGGCGAGGACCGCCGCGGGATTGGGGTTGCCACCCGCCGGACCCATCGCCGCGAGGAATGCGGCCAGGCCGCCTCCAATGCCAGGAAGGTTGGGCCCCGCGAACGCGGCCGCCACCCATCCCGGAGGGGCGCCTCCGCCGATGGTGACCAGACCTCGCCCATTGCCCCCCAGGTTGTTGGCGTCGGTGGCCACGGGGCCGGCGGCGACAGCAGCCGCGCCGGCCGCGTCGCGCACGCAGACATACAGCGCCAGCCCGGAGTTGTTGCGCGGGTCCGAGCCACTGGCGAGCGGGTTCTGCGCGCCTTCACGGTAGTTGCGTTCGACGAAGCCCCAGGGAAACCGCATGTGACTGCCACCTGGGCGGTTATAGGAGCTCGGCGTGCCGCGCGGACTCGCGGCGGTTCCAGGCCGTCCCGACGCCGCCCAGATGTAGAACTCGCCACCGTCGTGGACGACGCGCGCGACCGTGTCGCGGCACACGACGGTGCCCATGTGCTGCTGCGGCGCGAGCCACCGGCAGCGGAAGGACTCCGGGTAGTAGCGCCCCAAATCACAGTGGTCCATGTCCCAGTGGGACAAGATGATGAGCGGGCCGTTGCACATGCAGGGGCCCACACAGTGCCCCATTGGAATGATGGGGAAGGTCCCCTGCTGGCCGTTCGCCGGGCTGCCGAAGTCGTAATAGACGATGGCGCGCCCCTGGTTGTCGTACAGCACCGAGCACGCGCCCTGGCCCACGTTGAACAGCCCCACGAAGGGGGCGAACAAGCGGTTCGGGTCGGACGCATCCATCGGATTGGGCGCGCCATCACCTACGTAGGCGTGGGCCGTGGGCGGTGGGGCACCTGGCCGCGACCGTTCTCTGGGCACCGCTCGTGAAGCCAACGCAGGGCCGGCTGCTCCGGCGAATGCGAGCACGGGCCCTCCGGGAGGCGGCATCCAGTCATCGAAGAAGTCCGCGACCTCCTCGGTGAAGGCGCGCACCTGTTGGGAGAACTGGCGGGCCGCGGCGCGCATCCACCGGGCCAGCGCCGGGGTGGCGACCCGTGCCGACACCGGGATGGGGAGGGGCGCGGAAGGAATGGCGAAGGGGTCCTTCACGGGCGGCTCGGGAATCGGGCCCGAGCCTCCGGAGCCGCCAGGGCCTCCTGGACGAGACGGAGGCGGCGGTGGTGGCGGCGCGGGTAGTGGGAAGTGGAGCGCCTTGAGCGCGCCCTGCGTCAGCCCGCCATCCGAGCGATCCTCCACCCGCAGGAAGCTCCGCAGCCAGCGCTCCACGGGCGGCGAGTCCGTGTCCGGGGTGAAGCCCCGCACCGTGTGCACCCCCGCGCGACGCACGCTGCCTGCCCGCACGAAGAGCCCGTCCGGGCGGGTGCTGCCCGGCGCCGCCTGCAGCTCCAGGTGGAACCAGTCCGTCTCGTAGAGGTCATCACGCAGCGGGTCCCCGGGCGCGAGCTCGAACTCGAAGACGGACACCGGGGCGGAATCATTGCCGTCGTCGATGACTCGCCGCAGGAACCAGTAATAGACGACGTAGAAGAGGTTGAGTTGCTCCAGCGTCAGCGCATCGTAGAAGTCCTCGAAGCGCCGGCCGTTGATGACGGCATTGAAGAAACGGAGGAAGTCGCCCGGGTCGAACTGCTTCTCCAGTTCGTTCCAGACCCGGTCCATCCAGTCGCGCTCGACGCACTCCAGCCGCAGGTAGAGCGGGTCGTCGTCCGCGCCTTCCCGCTCCGTGACGAACGCGTAGTAGCGGCCGGGAAACCGGATGTTGAGCGTGTTGATTTCACCGCCGCGCGCGACGTGGCCAAGTCGGCGGTTCTTGGGCGCTGGAGGAGGTGTCGTGGTCTCAGGCACCGTGAGCCTCCCGCAGCTTGTTCCGGGTCCGCTCATCCACCGTGCCGGAGGGCATCAGCCCGTAATCGGCCTGGAAGCGGGCGACTGCCTCGGAGAGCGCGTCCTCCTCGCTGGCCTCATTCTCGAGGAAGCCCAGGTTCACCAGGCGCGCTCGCAGCCCCTCCTCCGTGGACACGGGTCGGAGCGTCCCCAGGGACAGTGTGTACTCCTCGCCGCCGACCTCCAGCGTCGCCTCTCTGGCACCGGGAGGAATCCCGCACTCGATGAGGCCCTGCTCGTTCGTCTCTCCTTCGTGGGTGACGTCCCCGATGACGAGCCGGTAGGGCACCTTCGTCCGGGGCGCACCGTCCTCATGCAGTCGCAGGCGGAAGCGCTCCGGGATGCCCTTGAGCCTGAACGTGTGCGTCCTTCCCGTCGCGCAGGGGACCTGCCGGATTTCCTTGTCCGGGAGCGTCACCGTGTCGCCCGGCTTGAGCACATGGGGGCTCGTCCGCTCCCGTCGCAGGGACTCGTTCTCGGGCGCTTCCCAGACGCGTTGAGGACTGAGGTTGTGCGCGTGGGCAATGCTGGAGACGCAGTCGCCCTCTTGTGCTGTGTACGTTCGAGGCATGGGTCCGGCGGGCTGAGTGCAGCCCGTGTGCCGGACGTGGCTGGAGTGGGCCCTTGCCACGGGGTGCAGTCACCGCGGCCGTGCGCGTCATGACGGAACGCAGATGCGTTTCGCGATGACGCGCACGGGAGGCGTGTCGTGCGCTCAGCGGAGCTTCGCGGGGCTCGGCTGGCCCTTCAGGAAGTCCCTGACGCTCTGCGCGTTCAGCGTGCTGGACGCGGCGCAGAGGTGGATGGACTCCATGGCGCGGGTGAGGGCGAGCGACGCGTTCTCCAGCTTCGCCGCGCGGGGGGTGAGGAAGGCTTCCGCTTCGGCGGCGGTCTTCTCGTCGCACAGCATGCCCGCCAGTCCGATGAGCCCGGCGACTTCGTCCGAGCGCATCCGGCTGGCGAGCGCGTCGAAGTGCTCCTGGTAGAACGCCCAGGCGAGCGCCCGCGTCTGCGGCATCGAGAAGGCCCCCGTGAGGATGGACTGGGTGTCGCGCACGTCGAACTCGCTGCCGGCCACCAGCGCGAGCGCCTCGCGCACGAGCGCCGGGTCCCGGAAGGCGCCCAGGGTGGTGAAGACGCGGCTGCGCTCGGTCCGGTCCTCCGTGGCGCGGGCGCGCGCGACCAGCGTGTCGAAGAAGGCCTTGTCTCCGTTCCGAGCCGCCACCATCAGCGCGAGGGGAACGGCCTCCGGGTGGACGGACTTCCGGTCCGCCAGCCACGCCTTCACCAGCCGGTTCGCGTCCCGGACCAGGGCCGGGTCCTCGCCGCGCAGCGCCGCCAGCCCCAGCAGGTTGGGTCGCAGCGACTTCACCGCGTCATCGTCACCGGGCTTGGGCTCCCAGCCCAGCGCGCGGGCCCGCGGGCCGTACATCGCGGCCACCCAGTTCCGGTAGCGCGCGCTCTCGTCGTTGGACAGCCGGTCCACGTGCACGAAGGTCAGCAGCCGGGCGCCGCGCTGCATGATGAGGCGGTGGTCCGCCTTGGCCGTGGTGGGCACGTAGCGCAGGACGTCGCCCAGGGGCAGGTCTCCCCGGCGCACCCCGGCCTCCATGTCGGCCAACAGGGTCAGCCGCTCGCGCACCGTCAGCGCTTCCGTGGGCGCGGCCAGCACGCGGTTGAGCTGCTCGCGCGTGTAGCCGGAGCGGTAGTAGCCGGTGCCGCCCGCGTTGAGCACGAACCAGGAAGGGCAGCTCTTGCCGGGCAGCGCCAACTCGCCCGTGGCCCCGGTGAGCATGGTGCACGTGCGCTCGGACGTCTTGCCGGAGCCCGCGCGCACACACACCGGCACGGACCACGTCTGGTCCTTGCTGGCGGTGGAGCCCGCGGGGACGTAGCGCTCCTGCGTGAACTTCAGCTTCGCGGGGGCTCCCGGCTGGCATTGCAGCTCGGCGGCGATGCGCGGCGCGCCGGGCTGGTCGATGAAGCTGCGGAAGGCACGCGCGACGTCCGGCCCCGCGGCGGCCGACAGCGTGGCGGCGAAGTCCTCCGACGTGGCCACGCCCCATTCATGCTTCTTGATGTGGCCGCGCAGCAGGTCGCGCATGCGCTCCTCACCGAGCCACGCCTCGAACATGTCGATGATGGCCGAGCCCTTGGCGTACGTGGTGCCGTTGTCGAACGAGCCCAGCACCTCGTCATGCGTGTTGGCGGGCTTGCGCACCGGCGGGGTGGCGGCGAGCGCGTCCGTGTCCAACGCGAAGAGCGTGGACTGGGTGCTCTGCTCCAGGCCGAAGCCCCAGCTCGTGTCGAAGGGGTCCACCGTCTTGCGGTCCAGCCACGAGGTGAGCGACTCGTTGAGCCAGATGTCGTCCCACCACTGGCAGGTGACGATGTTGCCGAACCAGTAGTGCCCCAGTTCGTGGTTGGCGATGTTCACGTACCACTTGCGGCGCGCGAGCGTCTCCTCGCCGGGACGGATGAGCGTCAGCGGCTGTCCGAGCGCGACGAGGCCCGGGTGCTCCATGGTGCCCCAGTAGCGCGGCACCACCGCGACATCGAGCTTCTCGTACGGGTACGGCATGTCGAAGTAGTCTTCAATCAGCGTGACGATGCGCGGCGTGACACTGGCCGCGTAGGCCGTCTCCGCGCCCCGGCCGCGCGGCACGATGAAGCGCAGCGGCGCGGCGTTGCGGCCCGCGGTGCCCGCGTCCACCACGTCGAAGGGGCCCACCACGAACGCCACGAGGTAGCTGGGCATCGGCTTGCTCTCGGCGAACGTGACGCGCGCCAGCCCGCCCGGCAGCTTCTCGCGCGAGACGATGGGGTGGTTGGCGAGCGCGACGTGGTCCTCCTTGGCGGTGATGCGCAGCGTCCAGGGCACCTTGAAGCCCGGCTCGTCGAAGCAGGGGAAGGCGCGGCGCGCGTCGACGGGCTCGAAGAAGGTGTAGAGGTAGGGCTCGCCGCCTTCCTCCACGGCGTAGAGACCCTGGCTGCGCTCGCGGTCGACCTTGCCGGTGAAGGCGATGTGAATGCGGGCCTTGCCCGGCGCGAGCGTTTCGGGGAGCAGCAGCCCGAGCCGCCCTTCGCTGGCGGTGACGGGACGGGCCTCCAGGGTGCGGCCTCCCGCTTCGATGCGGGCCTGCGAGATTTCCATGTCCTGCCCGTGCAGCCAGACTTGGCGCACCGGCTCGCTCACGTCCACGTCGATGCTGACGCTGCCGGAGAAGGTGGGCTCGGCGGGCAGCAGCTTCAGGTCGAGCGCGTAGCGCGTGGGGCGGACCGAGTCGGGCAGCCGCAGCGCGGGAGGCTGGGGTTCGGGCCATTCAGGGGCGGTGGCCACGGGAGCGGCGGGGGGCGCCTCGGGCGCATGGGCGCAGCGGAGGACGGCGACCGCGAGTACAAGTGGGAGGAGCGAGCGCATGGGCTGACGCTAACTCCAGTCGGCCCTCGGGCCGAAGTCCTGGAGTGTCGCCATTCGCGGATGAACGCGGCTCTTTCCGGAGAGGCGGAGAGTGGGGCCGTGTGCGTTGGGCGTCCGCGTCATGAGATGCCGTGTTCCGGAACGCGAACGAGGCTGTGCGGTGACTCGGACCGCGCGCGTCGGAGGCGTTCGTTGGTTCGCCATTTGCTGACGCCGGGACATGGGGGCGGATTGACCGCGACGGAGTGCCGCCACACGATGAAGGCATCATGGGACGGCCTACTGACGAAGGAGGGGCTGCCTTCCCCCGGGCGCCCTCGCAGGATGCGTGGGACAGGATGAATCCGGAGGAGCGGGCGCGGGTGGTGGAGTCGCTGCCAGCGGAAGTGACGTATGCGGAGATGGCGCCGCCCGAAGGGGACCGGCACCAGTGGGCGAAGTTCCGGGCGTTGGATGTTCTTCGGGGCTATTTCGGTCATCAGCGGCGCACGGCCTACGTCGGCTCGGAGCTGCCGGTGTACTACCCGGACGAGCGGCGCTTCGCGCCAGACCTGCTGGTCGTCTTCGATGTGGGGGCCCACCCCCGGGAGAAGTGGCTCGTCAGCCATGAGTGCCGTGGGTTGGACTGGGTGATGGAGGTCCACGTCGGGGGCGACCGGAAGAAGGACGCCGAGTTCAACGTGCGGCGCTATGCCCGGCTCGGAATTCCCGAGTACTTCATCTACGACTGCTCCCGGGAGCGGCTGGAGGCGTACACGCTGGCGTCACCCGGCGCGGGCGTCTACGTGCGGATGGAGCCGACGCAGGGACGCTACGTCTCGCGGGTGCTGGGCTTGGAGCTGGAGTTGGTGGGGGACCGGCTCCGGTTCTGGGCTGGCAACGCGCTCTTGATGGAGTCCGACGAACTCATCGTCCGGATGCGGGAGCGCATCGCGTGGCTTGAACAGCGCGCGGATGAGGAGGCCCACCTGCGAGAAGATGAAATCCGGCGCCGAGAAGAAGAGTCCCGGCGCCGAGAAGACGCGGAGCGGCGCGTGGCCGAACTCCAGGCAGAGCTGGAGCGGGTCCGGGCCTCGCGGAAGTAGCCCGCGGGCCTCGGCCGCTCACTCCAGGCTGAAGGCCCGCGCCAGCGTCAGCATCTCCACCTGGACGGCGCCCGCTTCGAGCAGGGCCGAGGCCGCCGCCCTGGCGGTGGCTCCGGTGGTGAACACATCGTCCACCAGCAGCACTCGCTGCCCCGAGACGCGGGAAGACGCGGCGAACGCCCCCGCGACGTTGTTCGCCCGCTCCGCCTCGCTCAGCCCCACCTGGCGCTGTGTCTCGCGGTGCCTTGTCAGCAATCCCACGGGTGCCTTGCGCCCCGTGGTCTTCGCCAGCGCGCCCGCCAGCAACTGCGCCTGGTCGTACTTGCGCGCGTGATAGCGCCGCGTGTGCAGCGGCAACGCGACCACCAGCTCGGGTGCGCGGCTGAGGAAGCTTCGCGCCTCGTCCGCCAGCAGCGCCCCCAGCGGGCCCGCGAGATTGGGGTGGTCCTCGTACTTGAACCGGTGGATGGCGCGCGCCAGGGGCCCCTCGTGGGCGAAGGGCGCCCAGGCGCGAGTGAAGGGCGGCGGGGTGGCGCGGCAGCGGGGACACGTGTCCCCAGGAAACGCGCCGGGCTCCGCGCAGGTGCGGCAGCACGCGGGAGGAAGCCGCTCCACCGCGGTGTCGCACGTCTCGCAGAAGAAGCCCTCGGGGCCCGGCAGCACCTTCGTGCACGCGAGGCACGAAGGGGGATAGAGCACGTCCAGCAGGGCCTTCAGCACGGGCCGTGCCCCGCGCGCATCACGGCAGCAGGCCCTGACGGTTCATCTCCTTGGACTGCGGCAATCCCATCACCGTGCAGAGGGTGGGCGCGATGTCCGCGAGGATGCCCGGGCGCAGCTTCTGCCCTCGGAAGTCCGGGTGGATGAGGTGGAAGGGCACCGGGTTGAGCGTGTGCGCGGTGTGGGGCTCGCCTGTCTCCAGGTCCACCATCTGCTCGCAGTTGCCGTGGTCGGCGGAGATGGCCAGCACCCAGCCGTTGCGCTCGCACGCCTTGCCCAGCGCGCCCAGGCATTCATCCACCGCCTTCACCGCCTTCATCGCCGCGTCCAGCCGCCCGCTGTGGCCCACCATGTCCGGGTTGGCGAAGTTCACCAGCGCGAAGTCGTACTTCCCGGAGTCGAGCCGCTTCACCAGCTCGGCCGTGACTTCGTAGGCGGACATCTCCGGCTTCAAGTCGTACGTCTTCACGTCGCGCGGGCTGGGCACCAGGTGCCGGTCCTCGCCCGCGTAGACGACCTCGCGGCCGCCGTTGAAGAAGAACGTGACGTGCGCGTACTTCTCCGTCTCCGCCGTGCGGAACTGGCGCAGCCCCTGGCGTGACAGCAGCTCCGGGAAGATGTCCTGCGGCTGGTCCGGCTCGAAGAGCGCCGGCAGCTTGAAGGTCTCGTCGTACTGGGTCATGCAGACGTAGCGCCCCAGCCGCAGCCCGCCCCGGTCGAACTCCTTGAACTCCGGGAACGCCAGGGCCTGTGTCAGCTCCCGCGCCCGGTCCGCGCGGAAGTTGAAGAAGAGCACCGCATCGCCATCCTGGATGCGGCCCACCGGCGTGCCGTCACCGGCGGCCAGCACCGTGGGCTTCACGAACTCGTCGGTGACCTTCTCCGCGTAGGCCGCGCGGATGGCGCTCAGTGCGTCCGGCGCCTTGGGCCCGCGGCCGAACACCAGCGCCTCGTAGGCCTGGTGCACCCGGTCCCAGCGCTTGTCGCGGTCCATGGCGTAGAAGCGCCCGGTCACGGTGGCGATGCGGCCGGTGTGCGTCTCGTGGAGGAAGCGCTCCAGCTCCTCCACGTAGCCCAGCGCGCTCTGTGGCGGCGTGTCACGCCCGTCCAGGAAGGCGTGCACGTAGACATGGGCCACGTTGCGTTCCTTCGCGGCCTTGAGCAGCGCGAACAGGTGGTCCATGGACGAATGGACGCCGCCGGGCGACACCAGCCCCAGCAGGTGCAGGGCCTTGCCGTCCGCCTTCACTCCGTCGAGCGCCGCGCGAAGCACGGGGTTCTGCGCCAGCTCTCCGGACTCCGCGGCGCGATTGATGCGCACCAGGTCCTGGTAGACGATTCGCCCCGCGCCGATGTTGGTGTGGCCCACCTCGGAGTTGCCCATCTGCCCCTCGGGCAGGCCCACGGCCAGACCCGCTGTCTGCAGCTCGGTGAAGGGGTAGGGGCTCGCCAGCTTGTCGAGGTGCGGCGTGCCGGCCAGGACGATGGCGTTGTTGTCACGCTCCTGGCGAATACCCCAACCATCCAGGATGCAGAGCAGGACCTTGTGCGCGGGCGTCATGCTCCGAACCCTAACCATGCAGGCGCCAGACGGGAGAGGACAAAAAGCGAGCGCGTCTATTGATACTCGCGGAAGGTCCCCTGGGGTACGAAACCCAGCCGGGAATAGACGCCCTGGCCCTGCGCGGACGCCTGGAGGGTGGCTGTCCGGTAGCCCGCCTCCCGGGCATCCAACAGGGGTGCCAGCGTGAGCGCCGCGCCAATGCCTCGTCGCCGGGCGTGCCGCACGGTGGCCACCGAGTAGAGGCCCGCGACCCCCCACGCCCGGTGGCACTCACTGGCGGCGACCGCCTCGCCGTCCAGGTAGCCCACGAAGAAGCGGATGGGGCTGTCGGGTGCGAGCGCCACGTGCGCCGTCCTCGCGTAGAAGTCCAGCACGTGTGGGTCGGCGGGCTCCCAGTTCGCCGCGACGACGCGGGCGAAGTCCGTCAGGGTGTGTTCGTCCTCGGCGCGGCGGATGCACAGCCCCGAGGGCCGCGTGAGTCCTGGCAGCCGGGAGAGGTCCATGGACATGCCCAGCTCCTGCTCGGCGTTCACCAGACCGTGCGCCGACAGGCGGGCGTCCAGGTCCTCGGGCGCGGCGTCCGGTCCCACCCACCATGCGAAGGGAAAGGCCTTGTCCCGGAAGTGGGAGACGGCGGCGGCGATGCGCGCGTCCGCTTCGTGGCGCTCGAGCCGGGCCCGGCACACCACGTTGAAGGTGTTGCAGGGCAACCCGGAGTCGACGAGCAGCAGCCCGGGAGTGTCCTTCACGATGGCGCCGGGGAGGCTCCGCGTCAGATAGGTCATGTGCTCCACCTGATTGGCTTCCATGGCGGAGCTCACTCGCGGGGAGTCTGGCTCGAGGAAAGGCTGCATGGGGAGACCCTACTCCGGCCGGGCGCGCGTCTTGTACGTGAGGACGGGCGCCAGGGTGGCCACCACCCGGACCAGCCCCGCTTCCACCAGGTCCGTCACCACGCGGTCGATGGGCTTGTACGCGGGCGGCGCTTCCTCGAAGAGGAGGTCCTTGTTCTCACACACCACGTGGCTCTTGAAGGCGGTGCGGGTGAGCGATTCCGCCGTGAAGCGTTCGCGCATCCGTTCCCGGGCCGCCGTGCGTGTCCACTTGCGGCCCGCGCCGTGCGCCAGGCTGTGCGCGCTGACGTGGCTCTCACCGGTGGGAATCACCAGGTAGCTCAGTGCGCCGCGGCTGCCGGGAATCACCACCGGCCCTTCGTCGGACGGCGCAGCGCCCTTGCGGTGCAGCCACTGCGTCCGTCCCATCTCACGCAGAGGGGTGACACTGTTGTGGCACACGTCGAGGACTCGCTGGCCCATCGCGCCGATGCCGTCCAGCATCCGCCGCGCCACCAGGGCCCGATTGGCCCGGCCCCAGGCCACCGCGTGGTCATGGCGCGTGAGGTAGGTCTGCGCCTCGGGTGAGTCGTCCGCGAGCCCGCCCGCCGCGTGCCGGTCCACGTGGGCCCGGAGAATCGCTTCGCCCAGGCCGCGCGAGCCGGAGTGCACCAGGAGCAGCAAGCGGTCCGCCTCCAGGCCCAGGGCGCTGAAGACCTTCGCGTCATGGACCGCGTCCACCCGCTGCAACTCCGCGAAGTGGTTGCCGCCGCCCACCGTGCCCAGCGCGGCCTCGTAGCCCGAGGACTTCACGCCGTGCTCCTGGAGGAAACCTTCCGTGTCACCCGTCCACGGGCCTTCCAGGTCCAACTTGCCTGCCCAACGCTCGGGCTTGGCTTTACGTGCCAGCAGGTCCACGTTCCACAGGCCCATGCCACAGCCGATGTCACTGCCGACCAGATAGGGATAGAGAAAGCCTTCGGAGGTGAAGGCCGCGCCCACCGGAGCACCCTTGCCGGGATGCAGGTCCGGGAGGCCCACCGCCAGCTTCATTCCTGGCAAGCGGGCCATGGCTTCGAGTTGCCGCACCGCCTCGCCTTCCACCCAGGACTGGGCGGAGGCGATGACACGCACGGGCGCCTGCGGCGCGGAAGTGGGGAGATGTTCAGAGGAGGCGTCAGTGCGCATGCCCGGGCTGACGGCACCCGCGCGCCACGCCTGACGGTGGCGCCGGGCCCCGTGCCCGGCCGCCTACTTGTGGTAGGGCTCGCCCTTGAGGATGGTGAACGCGCGGTAGAGCTGTTCGATGAGCACCACGCGCGCCAGCCGGTGAGGCAGTGTCATCTTCGACAGGGACAGCGTGAGGTTCGCCGCGTCCCGCACGCGCGCGTCGAGCCCCTCGTCCCCGCCAATGATGAACAGCAGGTCCTTGGCGCCCGTCTGCGCCTTGCCGACGTAGCGGCTCAGCTCGACGGAGTCGAGCAGCGAGCCGCGCTCGTCCAGGGCCACCAGCCAGTCCTGCGGCTTGCGCTTGGAGAGAATCGCCTCGGCTTCGGCGGCCTTCGCGTCGCCGGGCTTGAGGCGTTTGCCGCTGGCCTCCGCCAGCTCCACCAGCTCGAAGCGGGTGTAGTGGCCCAGGCGCTTGGCGTACTCCTGGACCGCGGGCTCATACAGGCCCGAGCGGTCCTTGCCGATGGAGAGGAGCCGGACCTTCACCTCAGGCCAGCTTCTCCCGAGACGCGTCGGCCCAGAGGCCCTCGAGGTCGTAGTGCGCGCGCAGGTCGGTGAGGAACAGGTGCGCCACCACCTCGCCGTAGTCGAGCAGCACCCACTGGCCCGTCTCGAAGCCCTCGGTGCCGATGGGACGCAGGGGCTCGTCACCCGTCTTGAGCTGCACCTGGACGTTCTCCGCCATGGCGCTCACCTGGCGGTCGGTCTCCGCGGAGGCGATGACGAAGTAGTCCGCGTAGGACGTCATCCCGCGCACGTCGAGGATGACGACGTCCTGCGCCTTCTTGTCCACCAGCAGGTTGCCGATGCGGTGCGCCAGCGCCTTGGCGGCCGGGTTCTCCGCGGGGCCCACCTTCTGGGGCGGGGCAACTGGGAGCTTCGCCTTCTTCTTCTTCGCGGGGGCCTTGCTGGGCGCCTTGCCGGGGGCCTTCGCCGCCGACTTCTTGGCTGCGGGGGCCTTCTTCTTCGCGGGCGTCTTGCCCGATACCGTCTTCTTCCGGGCCGCCGGGGCCCGGGTGGTGGTCTTTTTCGCGGTCGTCTTCTTCTTCGTGGCCATGTGCGGCGCACCCTACCGCACCCTTGGCAACACGGAAGCGGTCCTCTATCTGCTGGTGTCCATGAGCGACGCCCGGCTGGAACAGTTCAAGAAGATGGTGGTGGACTTCCCGGACTCCCCCATGAGCCATTTCTCCCTCGGGAAGCTGTACCTGGAGCGGCGGCAGTACCCGGAGGCCGCCCAGGCCCTGGAGTCGGCCGTCCGGCTGGACCCCACCTATGCGGCCGCCATGGTGGCCCTGGGGGATGCCTGGGCCGGGGCGGGGGAGTCCGACAAGGCGCGCGAGGTGCTGGGCCGGGCCCGGGAGCACGCCCTGGCCCAGGGGCACCCGGGGCTCGCCGAGGAAATCGACGAGCGCATCGCCGACCTGTCATAGGCCACGCCCTCAGTAGCGCCAGGTGAAGCCGGTGCTGAAGACCTGGCGCGTGTAGGTGAGCGAGTTGCGGGGCAGCCGGGTGCTCCAGATGCCCCAGGTCGCCTCCAGGTCCAGCGACTCCGTCAGCGGCCGGGCCAGCTTCACCGACAGCGAGTTCTGCCCTTCGTCCTCTTCCACCAGGATGATTTCCGGGGAGAGATAGATGCCGTCCGGATACTGGGTGATGCCCAGCGAGCCCTGCGCCAGCAGGGTCACCCGCCAGGGCAGCCGGACGCCGGCGTTGGCTGACACCCGGTGCCGGCGAATCGTCTCGCCGTAGCTGTTGGAGGAGCTCTCCTGGAAGGCGTAGGTCAGCCCCAGGGCCAGCGGGCCTCGGTAGGTGTACGACGCTCCCGCCGTCAGGGCTGCATCCTGACGCCGGCCGGCGAGGAGTCCGGAGTCGCCCCCCGTCCCCGACGGGCGTGCCCGGGGTGGGGTGCCGAAGCGCCGGGAGTTCCAGTCGCCAAAGACGGACAGGCTGTGCCGCCGGTCGAAGCGGTAGCGGCCCAGCACGCCCACCTCGGGGCCGCCGAAGTTGGCGGTGGGGTCTGGCCGGTAAACGAATCGCCGGGCGCCTGCCCGCACTCGCAGCGCCAGTCGCACGTCCGGGGCGTATTCCAGGAACGCGGTGGTCCCCAGGTCCGAGTACGAGCGCGAGCCACCCCGCCGGTCCTTCGCGTGGCCCTCCAGGCCGATTCCCAGCGCCGTGCCCAGCGCGTGTGACGCCTCCACCGCGCCTGACTGCACCAGCGTGTTCTCGTCCTGGTACAGGCGGTACGCGCGCGTGCCCAGCTCGTAGCGGCCCACCAGTTGGGCCTGTTCGAAGGAGCCGCGCCCCTCGGCGGAGCCCAGCAGGCTGAGGGCGAAGTCCCGCTCCGGGTTGGGGGTGTGCTGGTCGGAGAAGTCCCGAGGCGCGTTGGTGTCCAGCAGCAGGCGGCCGGTTCCCCTCAGTGCCCCTTCCCACTCGGCCGCGGGCGCACGGCCAGCGGCGAGCATGGCGAGGACGAGTAGGAGCGGCGCGAAGGAGCGGACCACGGCGCGCGACCATACTCCGTCGCCGGAGGGCAGGGGCGGCCGTCCAGTCGCTCCCACCGGTGACGACGCCCCCGGCGGCCCGTTACATTGGGCGAATGCGCCTTGTGTCCTTTCTCGCGGTGGCCTGCCTGGGCCTGTCCGCCTGCGCCTCCTCCTCCTTCACCACCGAGGTGAAAGGGGAGTCGACCGTGCCCGCGGGCCCGCCTGGCGTCGACACGCCCCTCAACGGCCTTCCCGCCATCAGCAGCTTCGCGGGGATGGACTTCGACAAGAACCAGGACTTCAAGAACCAGGGAATTCACAAGGGCGAGGTGACGTCCGTCAAGGTGGAGTCACTCACGCTCAAGGTCCTCAGCCCCAATGACCAGGACCTCCGTTTCCTGGACTCCGTGGAGTTCTATGCCCGCGCGGGAGACCGGGAGGCGCGCATCGCGGCGCGCCAGGACGTGTCCGAGCTGGACCTGAGGCCGCCCAACCCCGTGCTGTCGCTGCGCGTGGACAACGTGGAGTTGCAGCCCTTCGTCTCCGCGCCGTCCATGAGCATCATCATCCGCGGCCGCGGCATCATGCCGGCGCGCGAGGTGCGGCTGCAGGCGGTGGTGAAGCTCCAGGTGGAGACCGGGCTCTTGTAGTCCGGCGCCGGGAGGCGCGTCCCTCAGGGGACGCCCATCTCCTGCGCGCGCCGCTCCAGCTTCGTGGCGCGGCCTTCCAGTTCCCTGGCCAGCGTCTCCAGCCGCGCGGCCTCGGCCTCCATCGCCGCCAGGTCCACGGGGCCGCCCGCCGCCAGGGCCTGGGCGCGCTGCGTTTCGACCTGGGGCCGCCGGTCCGTGGCCCGGGCAGACAACTGCGCCGGATAGGGGGGCCGGCCCGGGTCGACACCTTCACCGGGGCGTCCGCCCACGTTGGGGGGGGGATCGTCGGGGCTGTCACCCTGGAAGTTCGGCGCACTGGTGCCTGGCACGGAGCGCTCCACCTGCAGCGCCCGGTCGCTCCCCATGCGCAGGCGCAGCCGCCGGTCCTGGTCGTCGAACATCGACTCCTCGCCGAGGAAGTCGTTCATGCGCCGGTCCAGGTCGCGCTCCTCGCGCACCTCGGTGATGCGGCCGCGCAGCGCCTTCAGCCGCTCGCGCACCTTGTCCCGGGTATCGCGGAGCGTGTCCGCCTGGGCCAGCAAATCCTCGGGGTCATCACCGCCCGCGGTGGCTTTGTTCAGGGATGGCACCTGGGACGCGGGCAGGGCGGCGCGGATGGCCTCCCGCTCGGCGCGAACGGAGCGCACCGCCTCCAACAGCTTCTCCCGCTGGCCCCGGTCCGCCGTGCCTTCCCACGCCGCGAGCAGCCGCGTCAGCTCGTCCGACAGCGCCGTGTGCAGGGCCAGGTGGGCGCGCTCCGCTTCGCCCTCCGCCGCGACGACGGCCTGCGCCAGCCCGGTGAGCTGACCGCTCAGCTCCTGCGAACGCCGCAGCGCGTCCTCCAGCTCCGTCCCCGCCATCAGCTTGCCCTGGCGCTGCGCCTTCAGCGTTTCGATGCGTGCCGCCAGCCCGTTGAGCTCGTCGCGCAGGGCCTGCTGCTGACCCCGCAGCGAGCGCGTCTCCGCGCGAGCCGACTGGGCCCGTCCCCGCACCGCCTCCAGCCCAGACGCGGCCTGACCGGGCATGGCCAGCAGCAGGCTCAGCAGGAGGGCGAGGGGGCGGAGATTCATCAGCGACAGCCCCAGAGCAAGGTGAGTGCCAGCCTGCCAGCCCATCCCCGGGGTTCGAGGCCCCTCGGCGTCCAACAATTCCGGACACCTGGAGCATCCAGGGGGACAGGGGCGGAGGTGGGATACCGGTGAAAAGTCATGGGGGGCGGGGGCGGGTGACAGATTTTCGAGGTTCAGCTCTCCTCGGGAGGCGTCCCCTTGGGGAGGAAGCCGTACTTCTCCAGCTTGTAGTACAGCGCGGACGTCTTGATACCTAGCAGACGGGCCGTCTCCGTCTTCACGCCGCTGGCCTTCTCATAGGCCCGGGCGATGAGCTGACGCTCCAAATCCTCCAGGATGTCGGGCAGGGGGCGGTCGCCCTGGAGCACTGGCAGGCCCGCCTCGACGCGCGGGGTGCCACTGGCAGTGAGGTGTGAGGGCAGGTCCAGGTCGGTGAGCTGCTCACCTTCGGCGAAGACGAGCGCCTGTTCGATGACGTTCTCCAGCTCGCGCACGTTGCCGGGCCACGCGTGGCGGGCCAGGGCACGCAGCGCGCTGTCGTCCAGGCCCATGACACGCCGGTTCACGCGCATGGCGTGCTTGGCCACGAAGTGCCGGGCCAGCAGGGAAATGTCCTCGGGCCGCTCGCGCAGGGGCGGCAACACCACCGGAACGATGTGCAGGCGGTAGTAGAGGTCCTCGCGGAAGCGTCCGGCCTTCACCTCGGCCTGGAGGTCCCGGTGGGTGGCGCTCACCACGCGCACGTCCACCTTGAACGTGTCCTCTCCGCCGACGCGCTGGATTTCCTTCTCCTGGAGAACGCGCAAGAGCTTCGTCTGCACGGAGGCGGGAATCTCGCCAATCTCGTCCAGGAACAGCGTGCCGCCGTCCGCCAGCTCGAAGCGCCCCAGCTTGCGCTTCACCGCGCCGGTGAAGGCGCCGCGCTCGTGCCCGAACAGCTCGCTCTCCAGCAGTGTCTCCGCCAGCGCCGCGCAGTGCACGACGATGAAGGGGCCGTCTCGGCGCGGGGAGCGCTGGTGGAGCATCCGGGCCACCAGCTCCTTGCCGGTGCCGCTCTCTCCGCGCACCAGCACCGTGGCGTCGCTCTGCGCTACCTTGAGCACCTGGGACACCAGCCGCTGCATGGGCTCGCTGTCGCCCACCAGGCTGCCGTGCGTGAGGGCCGCGTCCGTGTCGTGCGCGGCGGTGCGCGCCGTCAGCCGCTCCACCTGCTTGCGCGTGGAGGCCAGCTCCAGCCCTTTGTCCACCTTGGCGCGCAGCACCTCGGGCGGGAAGGGCTTGGTGATGAAGTCGTAGGCGCCTTGCTGCATCGCCTGCACCGCGGTCTCGATGGTGCCGAAGGCCGTGACCACCATGACGACGGCGCCGGCATCCAGCGCTTTGAGCGACTTCGTCACCTCGATGCCGTCCATGCCGTCCATCTTCAGGTCGGTGACGACCAGGTCGAACGGCGCCTTGCGGTAGGCGGCCAGTCCGTCCTGGCCACTGCGCACCGCGGACACGGTGTGGCCCGCCCGAGTGAGGGTGACAGTCATCCCTTCACGCAGCGTGTCGTGGTCATCGATGACGAGGATTCGCGCCATGGCGTGAGTCGATTCTCCCTGCAACCCGATGCCGGCCGCATCCCGGGGCCGCCGGATGAGAGCACATCCGGACCGGCTTGCTCCACCGGCTCAGGAGGTTGCCACATGTCACAGGCGTGCGAAGGTGCTGGCGCCGCCTGTCCGGGAGCAGTACGGGGAGGCATGGAATCCGAAGTTTCTTCCGCCGCGTCCCTCCAGTCCCTGCTCGAGCGTCACGTTCCCGAGGACGTGAAGGAGCGCGAGGACCTGGAGCGCATGCGCCACTTCGCCCGTTCCCTGGCGCGCCCCTTCTCCCGGGAGCAACTGGAGGCCCACTTCACGGGCAGCGCGGTGGTGGTGGACCCAGAGGGCGCGCGCGTCGTCCTGTTGCATCACCGCAAGCTCCAACGCTGGCTGCAGCCCGGAGGACACGCGGATGTCACGGACGCGGGCCACATGGAGGCCACGGCGCTGCGTGAAGCCCGTGAGGAGACGGGATGTCGCGTGTCCCTGCACCTGGCCGCGCCCCGGCCGCTGGACGTGGACATCCACACCATCCCCGCGCGCCGCGACGAGCCGGAGCACCACCACCTGGACGTGCGCTTCCTCGTGGTGGCGGAGAACCCCGACGCACTGGTGCATGACCCGGCGGAGTCCTTCGGCGTGCGGTGGCTCACCTGGGACGAAGCCATGACGCATGCGGACGAAGCGCCTCTGCGCCGCATGCTGGCGAAGGCCCGGCGCGTGGTGGCCTCCGCGCCCTGAAGCGCTCGAAAGCGGAAGCGCGCACGGCCTCGCGGTCAGGGGCACTGTGGCTTCGCGGACCGAGCGCGCGCGCCCGCACCCGGATTTGAAACAAAATATGGGAAACGCGGCCTGATTGCCTTTGGGCCGATGGTGCCGCTGGAAAGCGATTGCAACCATGCCGTCCTGCTTGGGCGGGTGAGGGAGGCCATGCCGGCCTGTCACCTGTCGGGAAGCCAGGAGCCGTGCCCATGTCGTCCGCCGCGCCCCACCGTTACAGCCCCCCTGTGCTCACGCCCACCGCGCACCCGCGCTGGCTGGAGTCGATGTTGGAGTCCGTGCGCGACGAGTGGAACGCGGCCTGCTGGCCTCCGTTGTTCCGCGCGACGGCTGACGGTCAGCGTCCGCCGCTGCGTCACTGGCGGCGGGTGCTGTCCCACTTCTTCCTCATCGTCGAGTCCTTCCCCAAATACATGGGCCTGTCGCTGGCGAAGACGACCTACGGCCAGCGTCCTGGCGACGCGAGCGCCCGCCGCTGGCTGCTGCAGAACCTGGGCGTGGAGGCGAAGCATGCCGAGTGGTTCATCGACTGGATGCGCGGAATCGGCCTGGCGCCGGAAGATGTCTTCACCCAGCGCCCTCTGCCGGAGGTGCGGGCGCTGCATGAGTTCCTGCTCGACACCTGCGCGCACGGGACACTGGCCGAAGGCGTGGCCGCGTCCAACTGGGCGGTGGAGGGCATCACCGGCGTGTGGACGCGGGAGGTGGTGGAGCCCTTCCGCGCCTATGCCGAGGATGGCGCGCGCATCGACGCGTATTCGATGATGTGGCTCAAGGTGCACGCGCGCTATGACGACCAGCACCCGGAGGAGGCGCTGGAAATCATCAAGCTGTCCACCGACGCGGGCTCCGGTGAGCCCTTCCGCGTCCAGGCCGCGGCCAGGAAGTCGCTGCAGATGTATGCCGCCGCGCTCCACGCGTGCTGCAACGACTGAATCGCGCGACACCAGCGCACAGCCCTCCGGTGCGCCTCCCGCACACCTCGAGGCTCCGCGTGGGCTCACGGGCCCCGTGTTTCATGTGCTCTGTCCGGAAGGCGGCAGCTTCCGGATGACCCGCCTGTCCGCTTCGCGCGGAGAGTGCCGTACTTGCGGGTGAGGACTTCTGGCTCTGCCCTCGGGGTGTGAGCCCATGGCCTCGGGGGGATGTGCCACATGAATGCCGCAGACAAGGTCATCCAGGAGTACCGGGGACGTGCGCTCAAGGTGTTCATGTTGTGGGTGCTGCCGGTGGCGCCCATCGCCGCGTATCTCAATGGCATGGCCATGGGCGTGGCGGGTTGGTCGGGCCTGATTGCGGTGGCGTGGGTGCTGCCGCCCATCATCGTGGGCCTGGGCATCGCCTATCCCGCGTTCATGATGCACGTGCTGGTGGACGGCGCGCTGCGGGAGCGGCCGGAGGACACGCCCGGCGCGCGGCTGGAGCGAATCCTGCGCCTGCCGTGGCGCGCCGCGGTCGCATCCTCGTGGGGCGCGTGGACGCTGGGAGGCCTCTGGTTCAGCCTCCACGTGTGTCTGCTGTGGAAGAAGGACCTGTCCCTGGTCGTGGTGGGCACGCTCATTGGCATCTGCTTCGGCGTGGTGCTGGGCTTTCCCATCAGCGTCACGCTGGAGCGGTTGCTGTTGCCGCTGGCGCTGGAGGAGCAGCGCAAGGACCCGACGATGGCGCTCAAGGGCGGCGGCTTCTTCTGGCCGCGGCAGGCCTGGTTCATGCCCGTCACCTTCATTGGCTCCAGCCTCTGCGCGTTGGTGCTGAGCGGGTGCGTGGTGCTGGTGAAGCTGCAAGGCGTCCGGGACGAACTGCACAATGCGCTGGTGGCGGAGGGCGCGCACGGCTCGGCGGAGGCGCTGATGGGCATGGGCGGCATGCTGGCGGGGGAGCTGGCGTTCGGGCTGGCCTGGGTGGGCGGATTGCTGGCGATTCCCGCCGTCACCACCTGGATGCTGGCGCGCCGCCAGGCGCACGCGGCGGGCGCGGTGGGCGTGGCCATCGAGTCACTGTCCGCGGGGCGTGTCGTCTCGCCCGCCTGGGTGTCCACGGATGAGATGGGGGACTTGTCGGCTGGCATGAACGCGGTGCTCGTCCGTCTGCGGCAGTTGCCCCTGTCGCTCAATGCCTCCGCCACGCGGCTGAGCGGCGCGGGGCGCCATCTCCGGGAGTCGCACGATGAGCACCAGCAGAGCCTGGTCCGTCAAGCGTCCGCGCTGCACGAGGCGCAGATGACGTCGGAGGAGATTCGGCGCACGTCGCTGATGGCCGTCGAGCGAGCGGAGGAGGTGCTTCAGGTGGCCCGCCGCTCGGAGGCACTGGGACAGCAGGGCGAGGCCGCCGTGGAGCGGAGTCTCAACGGCCTGGCGGATATCCGCCGCGTGGTGGACGGCATCCAGGAACGGCTGACGCGGCTGGCCCAGAGCACCACGCAGATTGGCGAAATCACCGAGACGGTGAAGGACCTGGCGGACCAGTCCCACCTCCTGGCGGTCAACGCGGCCATCGAGGCGGCGCGCTCGGGCGAGCAGGGGCGGGGCTTCGCGGTGGTGGCCCGCGAGATTCGCGGCCTGTCGGACCAGTCCATCCAGGCCACGCGGCGCATCCGCGGCATCCTCCAGGACATCAGCACGGGCATCCGCGACGCGGCGAAGATGGGGGAGGCCGGCGTGCAGACCATTGGCACGGGCCTGGACCAGATGCGGGCGTCAGGGGACTCGCTGCGGGAGCTGTCTCGCATCGCCCAGGAGAACTCCACCGCGGCCCGGCAGATTGCCGCCGCGGTGACGCAGCAGGATGCCGGCTTCACGCAAATCTTCGACGCCATCGCGGACCTGTCGCAGCTCATGGACGCCACGCTGAAGCGGCTGGAGTCCACACAGGAGGCCACCGACACGCTGAGGGTCGTCTCCGACGACGTGGCGCGGATGGCGCGGCAGTTCAACGCGACGGGGTGACGGAAGCGCCGTGGCCCGGCTTCCCACCCAGCGGCAGCGTGAGGATGAAGCGCGTGTCGCCCGGCGCGGAGTCCAGCCGCAGCGCGCCGCCGTGCGCGAGCGCAATCTTGTGCGCCAGTGGCAGGCCCAGGCCGGTGCCCTTCTCGCGCGTGGTGAAGAAGGGCTCGAAGATGCGCTCGCGCGCCGTGCCGGGCACGCCGGGGCCCGTGTCGCGGACCTGGATGGTGTAGTGGCCGTCGTTGGACGCGCCGGACACCTGCACGCGTCCGCCCGGGGGGGATGCCTGCACCGCGTTCTTCACCAGGTTGACCAGCGCCGCGGTGAGCAGGCTGCCGTCGGCTTCCAGCACCGCGGGGGCGGCGTCGATGTCCACTGTGACGTCGCGGGCGCTGGCCTCAGCGGCCATCAGCTCGCAGACGACGGAGAGCAGGGTAGGGGCCTCCACGGGCGCGCGGGCCAGGGGCTGCTCGCGGGCGAAGGCGAGGAAGTCCTCGACGATGCGCTGGAGGTAGGCGACCTCGCGTTGGATGCGCTCCACGTGCGCGCCCGCGTCGGCGTGGGCGCCGGCCTGGAGGTCTTCCTTCAAGATTCCGGAGAAGAGCGCGATGCCGCCAATGGGGTTGCGCACCTCGTGGGCCACGCCCGCGAGCATCATCTTCAACTGACGGTCCCGGCTCTCCAGGGCGCCGCGCATGTCCTCCAGCTCGCGCGCGAGGACGCCGATTTCCAGCGTGGGCTCCGGTGGCACCGGGGTCGTCAGGTCGCCCCGGCCGATTCGCAGCGCGGACGCCATCAGCCGCCGCAGCGGCCGGGCCAGACCGCGCGCCGTCACCAACGCGATGACGGCGAGCGCGCTCAGCGCCACCGCGCCCATGATGGCGTAGGTGCGTGACAGTCGCTGCAGGGGACCGAAGAAGGCGGCGCTGGCCTCCACCCCCACGGCGCCCACCACGCGCCCCTCGTACAGGATGGGCGCATACCCCGTCTTGTAGCGCTGTCCGTCCGAGCCGGTGAAGAGCACCTGGCTGGCGGCGCGCTCCCCGGCGAAGACACGGGTGAGCTCCAGCCTGTCGCGCGCCAACTCCGGCATCTCCGCGCCCACCGGGAGCCCACCCCCGACGTCCACGCGCATCCGACCCTGCGTGTCCACGGCGTAGACGCGGCGCACGCCGCTGGCCTCCGCGATGTTCTCGAAGGTGCGGACGAAGTTGCGCCACGTGCGGGTGCTCGCCACGTCGTCGCCGGGTTCGATGGTCAGCAGCCGCTCACCATGGACCTGGGTGGCGGTGGCGGCGGCGATGCCGCTGAGGCTGGTGCCCAGCTCTTCTTCCAGGATGACGCGCGCGAGCTGGTAGACGGCGGTGCCCGCCACCGCGACGAAGAGCAGGGTGGGCACGAGGAACGCCACCAGCAGCCGCGCGGAGAGCGAGCCCAGCGCGTCACGCCATCGCGAAGTGTGTGGGGCAACGTGGGGCATGTCCGGTGCGGGACTTTAATCGAGCCTCGTCTCCCTCGCGGGGCGTGGCTGTGTGCTGCTGCCTGCTCGGATGGGGGTTGCCGAGGGCGCCAACGTGTGCGTACTTTATATGTGGCGCCTCACGGCGCTGTCCCATGACCTTCGCTCGCTAACCCAGGCTTCCGTGATTGCCCTTGCCGCTCCGGCCGATGTGCCGTGGCGTTGACGTGGGCTGCTGTCCGGATGCGTGGGTCCCCGCTGTGTTTCCCAGTCGTCTTCCTGAACCTGAATGACCGGCGCCTTTGCGCGCGCGGCATGGAGAACACGTATGCGAAAGCTCAAGTACCACGTTGCCACCAGCGTCGACGGTTTCATCGCCCACGAGGACGATACGTACGGCGCCTTCATGCAGGACCGCCTCATCAAGGACAGCGAGCACGTCGCGGACTACGTCGCGTCGCTGGCGACCTATGCGACGGTGCTCATGGGGCGGCGCACCTATGACGGCGGCCTCAAGGTGGGGGTGACGGACCCCTATCCGAACATGGACACCTACGTCTTCAGCCGCACGATGAAGGAGAGCCCGAATCCGCGCGTGAAGCTGGTGTCGGACGACGCGGTGGGCGAGGTCCGGCGTCTGAAGGCGAAGGAGGGCGGTGACATCTACCTGAGCGGTGGTGGCGCGTTCGCGGGGCTGCTGCTCGCCGAGGGGCTGGTCGACGAGGTCCTGCTCAAGATGAACCCGCTGATACTCGGCTCGGGCATCCCGCTGGTGGTCTCGCTGAAGCAGGTGGTGGACCTGGACCTGAAGTCCACCAAGGTCTACGCCAACGGCGTCGTGCTGCTGCGCTACGCCGTGATGCCTCGGCCGCAGGCCTAGCTCGCGGTACCTCGGGAGGGAGCGTGTCCGTGTGGCTTGGATGCGCTCCCTCCGGTGGAGTTGGCCCCGTCAAATCGGACAGCTCAGGGGGGGCGCTGGCAGTACGGAACTCGCGGGGTGACTTCATCTTCAGCTCACGTGCGGCGCGCTCCGCTCAGTCGAACATCGCGACCAGCGCGTCGCCGAGCGTCTCCACCCCGACGATCTTCATCTTCGGGCCCGCGTCCTCCAGCCGCCGCGCGCTGCCCGCGGGCAGCACCACGCGCTGGAAGCCCATCTTCGCGGCCTCCGCCAGTCGCGGCTCCACCTGACCTACCGCGCGCACCTCTCCGGCGAGGCCCACTTCTCCGAGCACCAGCGTCTTTGGATCCAACGGACGATTCTGGAGGCTGCTCACCAACGCCGCGCACACCGCGAGGTCACACGCGGGCTCGGTGAGCTGCATGCCGCCCGCCACGTTGACGAACAAGTCACAGCCCACCAGCGGAATCTCCTCCTTCTTCTCCAGCACCGCCGCCAGCAGCGCCACGCGGTTGCCGTCCACGCCAATCGCCGTGCGCCGCGCGGTGCCGTAGCCCGTGGGCGCCACCAGCGCTTGCACCTCCACCAGCAGCGGGCGCGTACCGTTCAGCGTGCTCGTCACCACGCTGCCTGACTTGCCCACCGGCCGCTCCGACAGGAAGAGGGCGGAGGGGTCGGATACCTCCACCAGCCCCGCGCCCTTCATCTCGAAGACGCCAATCTCGTTCGTGGAGCCGAAGCGGTTCTTGTGTGCGCGCAGGATTCGGAACGGGTGGCCCCGCTCGCCCTCGAAGTAGAGGACCGTGTCCACCATGTGCTCCAGCACGCGCGGGCCCGCGATGGAACCTTCCTTCGTCACGTGGCCCACCAGGAACGTGGGCACCCCCGTGCGCTTCGCGTAGGCCATCAGCCGGCCCGCCACCTCGCGCACCTGGGTGATGCTGCCGGGCGCGTTGCCCAGCTCCGGCAGGTACATGGTCTGGATGGAGTCCACCACTAGCGCCTGGGGCTTCAACGCCTCCGTCGCCGTCAGCACCCGCTCCGCGTCCGTCTCCGCGAACAGGTGGATGGAGTCCCCCTCCACCCGGAGCCGCTCGGCGCGCATCTTCGTCTGTCGCAGACTCTCTTCACCGGAGACGTAGAGCACCGGTCCGTGACGCGCCAGTCTGTCCAACGCCGCCAGCAGCAGCGTGGACTTGCCGATGCCCGGATCGCCACCCAGCAGCACGATGGAGCCGCTCACCACGCCGCCGCCCAGCACGCGGTCGAATTCGGCGATGCCCGTGCGCCGGCGCGTCTCCGTTTCGCCGCTCACTTCCTTGAGCAGCATGGGCCGCGCCGAACCGCCCGAGGCCCCCCAGGCCGGACGTCGCTCATCCGCCTTCGGGTCCGTCTCCTCCAGCAGGGAGCTCCACGCGCCACAGTCCGGACACTTCCCGAGCCACTTCGCCGTTTTGTATCCACACGCCTGACAGGTGTAGTGCGTCTTCGCCTTCGCCATGGGTTGGGTGAATAGCGCGGAACCCTGACGTTTTTGCGACCTTGCAGGCAGGCATGCCCGCAGAGCAGGCAGGCGCCATGTCAAGCCCCCCGGTGCCAAGTTGTACGAACGGGTGGGGCAACCCAGGTTTGCTCCCAGGTGGGCGTCGCACCCTGCGTCGCTAAACAAGCAAGGGAGGTAGTCATGGGGATTATCGCGTTTCTGGTCATTGGCCTTCTCGCGGGTCTGATTGCCCGCGCGCTCATGCCGGGCAACCAGTCGATGGGGCTCCTCGCCACCACGCTGCTGGGTATCGCCGGCTCCTTCGTGGGCGGTTTCGTCGCCTCGCTCTTCCGCAGTGATGGCCGCATCTTCGACCTGCACCCGACGGGACTCCTGTTCTCCGTCCTGGGCGCACTCCTGGTGTTGTTCCTGGTGGGCCTGGCAGGCCGGGGTCGCCGCGTCCACGTCTAGTGCCGCGCGTCAGTTGACGCGCTGAGCCCCTCTTGAGGGGAGATGGACCCTGGAGAGTCGTCAACCAACCTGCTCGCGGGCGTTGACAACTTTCCGGGGTCCACGCACGTTCGGGCCCTCATCCGTCCGTAGAGGAGCCCATGCCCGATACCGCCACTGTCTCCAGCGAGAGCGAGTTCTCCGGTCACGCCCACGTCGCCGCGCCGCCACCGGCGGGCGTGGACGTGCGCCATGACTGGTCGCTGTCGGAGGTGAGGGCCCTCTACGAGCTCCCGCTGCTGGACCTGGTGCACAAGGCCCAGACGGTCCACCGGGCCGTGTTCGTGGACAACAAGGTCCAGCTCTGTTCGCTGCTGTCCATCAAGACGGGCGGCTGCCCGGAGGACTGCTCGTACTGCCCGCAGGCGGCCCGCTACAAGACGGGCGTCAAGGCGGAGAAGCTGATGGCCCTGCCGGACGTGCTGGATGCCGCGTCCAAGGCCCGCGCCGCCGGAGCCACGCGCTTCTGCATGGGCGCCGCGTGGCGCGAGGTGAAGGACGGTCCGCAGTTCGACAGCGTGCTGGAGATGGTGCGCGGCGTGCGCGCGCTGGGCATGGAGGCGTGCGCCACCCTGGGCATGCTCTCCGAGAGCCAGGCGAAGCGCCTGCGCGAGGCCGGCCTGTCCGCGTACAACCACAACCTGGACACGTCGCCCGAGCACTACGGCGACATCATCTCCACCCGCACCTATGAAGACCGCCTGCGCACGCTCAACCGCGTGCGCGACGCCGGCATCTCCGTGTGCTGCGGCGGCATCATTGGCATGGGCGAGTCGGTGGATGACCGCTGCAACCTGCTGCGGACCCTGGCCAACCAGGAGCACCACCCGGAGTCGGTGCCCATCAACGCGCTGGTGGCCGTGGAGGGCACGCCGCTTCAGGAGCAGCAGCGCGTGGAGACGGTGGACATGGTGCGCACCATCGCCACCGCGCGCATCCTGATGCCCCAGTCCATGGTGCGCCTGTCCGCGGGCCGGCAGCAGATGAACGAAGAGGCGCAACTGCTGTGCATGATGGCGGGCGCCAACTCGCTCTTCTTCGGCGAGAAGCTGCTCACCACCGGCAACCCCGAGTACACCCAGGACATGGCCCTGCTGGAGAAGGCGGGCATCCGCCCCCTGGAGCCGCGTCAGGAAGGCTGAGCCCACCGTGAGTGATGAATCCGTCGCGGCGGCGTGGGCCCGGGAGGACCTGGAGGCCCTGTCCGAGCGCGGCCTGCGCCGCTACCTGGAGCCCCTGGATTCTCCCCAGGGGCCCGTGGTGCGCGTGGGGGGCGAGGCGCTCGTCAACTTCTCGTCCAATGACTACCTGGGGCTGGCCGCGTCACCCACCGTGCGTGCCGCGGCGCTGGCCGCCGTGGATCGCTACGGCGTAGGCACCGGTGCCAGCCGGTTGGTGGTGGGCGACACCGCCGCGCATCACCGGTTGGAAACGCGGCTGGCCGCCTTCGAGCGCGCGGAGGCCGTGCGCCTGTTCAACAGCGGCTACGCCGCCAACACCGGCATCATCCCCGCGCTGGTGGGGCCCGAGGACGCCGTCTTCTCCGATGCCCTCAACCACGCCTCGCTCGTGGATGGCTGCCGGCTGTCACGCGCCCGCGTCTGCGTCTATCCGCACGCGGACGTGGAGGCGCTCACGCGCGCCCTGGCGGAGACGCCCGCGCGCCGCAAGCTGGTGGTGACGGACACCGTCTTCTCCATGGACGGAGACGTGGCCCCGCTGCGCGACATCGTCGCCGCGTGCCGGGCCCACGGCGCCGCGCTGATGGTGGACGAAGCGCATGCCACCGGCGTGCTGGGCACACGCGGAGCGGGCCTCTGCGATGAGCTGGGATTGGAGAACGAGGTGGACCTGCGCATGGGCACGCTGAGCAAGGCGCTGGGCGTCATGGGCGCGTACGTGGCGACCTCTCGCGAGGTGGCGGACCTGCTGGTATCCCGCGCGCGGCCCTTCGTCTTCTCCACCGCGCTGCCGGCGCACCTGTGCGCCGCCGCCGAGGCCGCCGTGGACGCCGTGGAGGGCGACCCGGACCTGCGCGAGCGGCTGTGGCGCAACATCCGTCGCTTCGCGGAGGGCCTGCGCGGCTTGGGCGTGCGCGCCGAGCCTCGCAGCGCCGTGTTCCCCATCATCCTCGGCGAGCCCGAGCGGGCGCTGGACGCCGCACGCCGTCTGCGCGAGGCGGGCGTGCTGGTGAAGGCCATCCGCCCGCCCACCGTCCCCGAGGGCACCAGCCGCCTGCGCTTCTGCCTGTCCGCTTCCCACAGCGTGGGCCACGTGGACCTGGCGCTGGAGGCGCTGCGCACCGTGGGAGTCCGCCGTGGCTGAGCGTGGCAAGCCGTTCCAGATTTTCGTGACGGGCACGGACACCGGCGTGGGGAAGACGCAGGCGTCGTGCGCGCTCCTGTCGCTGCTGGCGGACGCGGGGCTGCGGCCCCAGGGCTTCAAGCCCTACGAGAGCGGCTGCGCGTCCCTGCGTGCGCCCGCGGACGCGCTGGCCCTGCGCGCGGCGGCGGGCAGCTCGCTGCGCGTGGATGAAGTGTGTCCTCACCGCTTCCGTCTGCCCGTGGCGCCCGGCGTGGCCGCCAGCCGCCTGGGACGCGAGCCCGACTGGGATGTCACGCTGGCCACGTGGCGTCGGCTGCGCGGGGGCAACGCCGTGGTGGAGGGGGCAGGGGGCCTGTTCGTGCCGCTGGACTCGAAGCACGACGTCATCGACCTCATCGCCACCTTGCACCTGCCGGTGCTGCTGGTGGCGCGCGCGGGCCTGGGCACGCTCAACCACACCGCGCTGTCGCTCCAGGCGCTGGCCGCGCGCCGCATTCCAGTGCGGGCCGTGCTGCTGTCGCGCGGGACGTCCGCGAAGGATGTTTCGGAGCGCGACAACCGGCGGCTCCTGGAGGCGCGGCACGGCGTCCCGGTGCTGGGACCGGTGCCCTATCTTCCCGACGCGCGGCGCCGCCATGCCGCGTTTCGCCGCGCGCTGCGGCCGCTGTTGCCCTGAACGCGCGGAGGCCGGAAAATCGGCCTCCGGCGCGTTTCCTTCCGAGGGCCAGTGCTACAGGTTGCGCAAGTTTTCGGGACATGCGGCCGTGAAATGGACGTGCCGTTTTTTCCGCGCGAGAACGCCTCACGAATGGCGGACATCATCGATCTCACGTTCCTCGCGGACGTCCGGCGGTTCTACAAGAAGCTCATCGACAAGAGGGGGCTTTCCTACTTCCTGCAAAAGGAAGGGCCTCGGCTCTTTCACATCGAGCCCTCCAAGGTGGAACTCGTGCTCCGGACCGCTCTGCGCATGCGCGACCCTCAACTTCCCCGGCCTCACGACAAGGCCATCGAGCACTGCCGCAAGGAGGTTCGCCGCGACCTGATTCGTCGTGTCGCGAACGCCATGCTGCAAACGGGCCTGTGAGCCGCTTCTCCGCGCGGACGGACTTCGCACGGACACCCAACCCGCTGACACGGGCGCTCGAGAGGCTCCACGCCAGCGGACGTCCCCTCCTGGACCTGACGGAATCCAACCCCACGCGTGTGGGGTTGCCCCTGCCGGACGCGGCGCTCCTGGCCCCCGAGGACGCCTTCTCCTACGAACCTGAGTCCCTGGGGCTCGCCTCCGCGCGACAGGCGCTGGTGGCGGACTTCGCGGCGCGGGGCGCCCAGGTCTCCGAAGCGCACCTGCTGCTGACCTCCAGCACCAGTGAAGCCTACGGCTGGCTCTTCAAGCTCCTGTGCGAGCCCGGGGACAACGTTCTCGTCCCGGCCCCCTGCTACCCCCTCTTCGAGCACCTCGCGCGCCTGGAGGGCGTCCAGACGCGTTCCTACGCCTTGCCGCGCGCGCATGGCTTCGGCCTGGACGCGGGGGAGGTGGCTGCGGCGTGCGACGCGCGGACCCGCGTGGTGCTGGTGGTGAACCCCGGCAACCCCACCGGCCACTTCCTGCACGACGGTGAGCTGGCGGCGCTGGCGGACGTGTGCGCGCGCCGCCAGCTGGCGCTCGTCTGCGACGAAGTCTTCTCGCCCTTCGCATGGGCGCCGGCGCCCGGGCGCGTGGCCACCGTGGCGGGGCGCGCGCTGCCGATGCTCACCTTCGCCCTCTCCGGCCTCTCCAAGTCCGCGGGGCTGCCCGGGCTCAAGCTGGCGTGGACGCACGTGGGCGGGCCCGCGGCGCTCCGTGACGAGGCGCTGGCCCGCCTGGACTGGGTGGGGGACACGTACCTGCCCGTGGGCACGCCCGTGCAGCGGGCCCTGCCCGCGCTCCTGGCCCATGCGCCTCGCTTCCAGGCGGCGGTGCTGGAGCGGGTGAGGGGCAACCGCCGGCGCCTGCTCGCGGCCCGGCCTCGCGACGCCAGCTGGGACGTGGTGCCGGCGGAGGGCGGGTGGAGCGCGGTGGTACGGATTCCGAGGGCGCCCGGCGAGGAGTCCACCTGCCTGGCCCTGCTGGACGCGGGCGTGCGGGTGCAGCCGGGCTACTTCTACGACTTCGGCGGCGGCGCCTTCCTCGTGCTGTCGCTGCTGCCCCAGCCCGAGGATTTCGCCGCCGCCGTCGAGGTGCTCGCGCGGACGCTGGGGCCCTGAGGCCCCGTCACGTCACTCCGTGGGCGGCGCGATGAGCTGCACCGTCTGGAACCCGCCGTCCTTCACGCGGAACAGCTCGTACTCGGACGGCGCCTCGCCCGTGGCGTCGAAGTCGAGGTTGCCGCTGGCGCCCGTCACGTTGATGACCTGTCCATTGCGGATGGCCGCGCGAGCGCCCGCGAAGCCCTCCGTGCCCAGGTTGTAGTTCAGGGACGTGCCTGCCTCGCCCGGCGTCACGAGCGCCAGTCCATCCGCAATGCGCGCGCCGGTGATGGCCTGCGGGGTGTTGACGTCGGGACCGGCGGCATACGCGGCGCCGAGCGCCACCAGGTACATGGCGTCATACGCGTGCGCGGTGAAGGAGTACTGCCCCGGGTCCGTCTGGTTGAAGGCGGAGCGGAAGCGCTGGGCGAACAGCTGATAGACGAGGTCTGGACGGGCCTGCGCTGGAGACGTGCCGTAGGCATCGTCCACGAGCGCCTCGTTGGCGCCCAGCGCGGTGAAGAGGCCCCGGTCCTTGCCGGCGTCGGTGAAGAACCACCGCTGGGTGTTCCGGCCCGCGGCGGCCGTCTGGTTGATGATGCGCGCGTTGTCCTCGGAGAAGCCGATGAGGACCTCGACATCCGGCAGACTGGTGGTGATGTGCTGCACCACACTGGAGACGTCGGCGCTGTTGCGGGTGTACTGGGCGGACGTCACGGTCCGCTGGGTGGCGTCGATGCGCCCCAGCGTCACGCCGAAGAGGCCTTGCCCGTAGGCGTCATTCACGTAGCTGATGCCGACCTTGGAGATGCTGTCGTAGAGCGGGGCACCATTCACCAGGATGTTGCCCTGGAGCAGGTCTCCGATGATGCGGCCCTGCAGCACGTCGGACGGGGCCGTCCGCCAGACGAGGCCTGCCGTGGTGCCGTTCTGGTCGTTGATGGCGGCCAGGTCCGGGCTGGTGGCGCTGTACGTGATCATCAGCACGCCGTTGGGCACGGTGAACGAGGACACCGCGAGCGCCTGGGCGCTGCTGGAGGTGAAAATCATCGGCACCTGGCGCTCACGCATCAGCCACTGGGCCTGCTCGGCGGCGCGGTTCGGCTCCGAGCGCGTGTCGCAGATGTGGAGGACGAAGGGCCGGCCGTTGACGCCCTCGCGCTGGTTGATTTCGTCGAGCGCCAGCTTGATGGCGTTGAGCGCCTGCACCTCGGACTCGTCCGGGCCGTCAGAGGTGCTCAGCGGCACCGTGGCGCCCAGGGGAATGGCGTTGGCCGCGGAGGCCGGGCCGTAGACCACTCCGCAGCCCTCTGGCTGCGGCAGGCAGTAGCCCGCGGTGCACACCTGCGCGGTTTCACAGTCCGAGGACGTCTCGCACTCGGTCAGTCCACTGGCGGTGGTGAAGCTGCACCCGGCCATCAGCAGGGTGCTTCCCGTCATCATCAATCGCAGCGCGCGCATCAGAAGCTCACCGCCATTCCTGCTCCAGCGCCCTTGGGCGCCATCGTGACTCGCACCTCACCCGCAACCGGGGGGCCATCCTTCGGGTAGAGGACGATGGCGGTGATGACACCGGCCAGTCCCACGCCGAAGCCGACGTCCGCCAGCAGCGCCCGGCTGCGCGTCTTGTCGGCGAACTCCTCCTTGCTCTCCACCCGGGTGGCGCCGTCGAACTGCTCACGCGCGTCGCGCGCCTGCATGCCGAACAGCACGCCCGCCACCACGCCCGCCGCGCCCACGCCGGCCGCGGCGAACGCGCCGATGCGCTGGCGCTTGTAGGACGTCAGCGCGCGCTGCAGCTCCGCCTCCTGCTGGCGCCGGCTCTCCTCCTCCGCGCGGCGGGCCGCGAGCTGCTCTTCTTCCGCCTGCCGGCGCGCGGCGTCCGCTTCCTCCTGGAGCCGCTGGCGCTCGGCGTTGGACGCGGCCGCCACCTGGTCTTCCTTCTCGATGAGCACCCGCAGCCGGTCGATGCTGCGCGCGCTGCGCTTGAGCAGCGTCGGGTCCGTGCCGTCGGTGGCGCCGACGTACTGCTGGTACCAGGTCACCGCCTCGCGCAGCTCTCCCGCGTTCTCCAGGGAGATGGCGATGTTGTAGATGAGCCGCGGATGGGGCTGGGCTTCATGCGCCTTCTTCAGCGCATCCGCTGCCTCGCGGTACTTGCCTCCCTGGTACAGCCGCTCGCCGTCCTTGATGAGGGCCGCTGCACTTTTCCCGCGCTGCGCGAACGCCACTGGTGGCGCCAGCGTGAGAATCACCGACAATACGAAAGCCAGTCTCATGACCTGAGAGCCTAGCGCGGAGCTCCGGGAAGGTCGAAGCGCTGACTTTTACTTCCTGTGAAAAACGGAGGGGCCGCCCACCGCGCTCGGTGCGAGCGGGAGGCGGCCCCGGGTGTCAGGCTGCTACAGACTGGCGGGGACTCAGTGGTCCAGGCGCGCCATCAGCAGCTTGCGCTGGAGCATCAGCGCGTCCGGCGCCTTGGTGCCGAGCTGCTCGAAGAAGACCTCCTGGCTCTTCAGCTCGGCCTTCCATTCGTCCTCCTTGATGGACGTGACTTCCGTCACCACGTCGGAGGCCAGGTCCAGGCCATTGAGGTTGAGGCCCTGGTCGGCGCGGGGCACCCAGCCCAGCAGCGTCTCCTGGGTGGGAACGCGGCCGTGGACGCGGTTCACGATCCACTCCAGCACGCGCATGTTCTCGCCGAAGCCCGGCCACATGAACTTGCCGTTCTTGTCCTGACGGAACCAGTTGACCTGGAAGATCTTCGGCAGCTGGGCGATGTGCTTCTGCATGTCCAGCCAGTGCTGGAGGTAGTCACCCATGTGGTAGCCGCAGAAGGGCAGCATGGCCATGGGGTCGCGGCGCACGACGCCGACCTTGCCGGTGGCCGCGGCCGTCGTCTCGCTGCCCATGGTGGCGCCCAGGAACACGCCGTGGGTCCAGTTGAAGGCCTGGAGCACCAGCGGGACGGTGTTGGAGCGGCGGCCGCCGAAGATGAGCGCGGAGATGGGCACGCCCATCGGGTCGTTGGCCTTGGGGCTCAGCGCCGGGTTGTTGGACATGGGCGCGGTGAAGCGGCTGTTGGGATGCGCCGCCTTCTCCGTGCTGCCCTTCTTCCAGGGGCGGCCCTGCCAGTCGGTGAGCTCGTCGGGGACCTCGCCGTCCTTGCCCTCCCACCACACGTCGCCGTCCGCCGTCAGCGCCACGTTGGTGAAGATGGTGTCCTTGGCGATGGACTCCATCGCGTTGGGGTTCGTCTTGTAGTTGGTGCCGGGCACCACGCCGAAGTAGCCGGCCTCCGGGTTGATGGCGTACAGGCGGCCATCCTTGCCGGGGTGCATCCACGCGATGTCGTCGCCGACGGTCTCAATCTTCCAGCCCTTGTACTCGGGGGGCGGAATCATCATCGCGAAGTTCGTCTTGCCACACGCGGACGGGAAGGCGGCGGCCACGTACGTGGTCTCACCCTTGGGGCTGGTGACGCCCAGGATGAGCATGTGCTCGGCCATCCAGCTTTCCTCGCGGCCCAGGTAGCTGCCGATGCGCAGCGCGAGGCACTTCTTGCCCAGCAGCACGTTGCCGCCGTAGCCGGAGCCGAAGCTCCAGATGGTGTTGTCCTGGGGGAAGTGGCAGATGTAGCGGCGGTCGGGGTCCACGTCGCCGGTGCTGTGCAGGCCGCGGTTGAAGTCGTCGCTGTCACCCAGCATGTCCAGCGCCTGCTTCCCCATGCGCGCCATGATGCGCATGTTCAGCACGACGTAGATGCTGTCGGTCAGCTCCACGCCCAGCTTGGTGAAGGGGCTGCCGATGGGGCCCATGGCGTAGGGCACCACGTACATGGTGCGGCCCTTCATGCACCCGGTGAACAGGTTGCCCAGCTTGGTGTAGGCCGCCTCGGGCTCCATCCAGTTGTTCGTCGGGCCGGCGTCCGTCTTGTTCGGCGTGCAGATGAACGTGAGGTGCTCCACGCGCGCCACGTCGTTCGGGTTGGAGCGGTGGAGGTAGCTGTTGGGGCGCTTCTCCGGGTTCAGCGGGATGAGGATGCCCTCCTTCACCGCCTGGTCCGTCAGCCGCTTCTTCTCCGCCTCGGACCCGTCACACCAGACGATGCTGTCCGGCTGGGTCATCTCGGCCATCTTGGCCACCCAGGCCAGGAGCGTGGGGTTTTTCGTGGGGGCCTGCTGGCCCTCCGCCGCAACTTGCGTCGAAGCCATGGATTCGTCCTCGTGGTTCAGGTCTGGAGACAGGCCCCAAACGTTCTGGAAGGGGGGCATAAATGCAACCCGCGACCGGTCACCCGCCTTGGTACCGAACAGGCCGCTCCTAATTCCACTTATCAGCGGCCGGTCATCCAGAAGTAAACGGCGCACTGCGCCACGGCACTCGCCATATCAGCGCAGCGAATACAGGTTGGGGCGGGCCTTATGACCATCGCCATCGTCCTGGGTGTTGTCGTCGTCGCGCTGGTGCTGTTCTCGTTCGACACGCTTCCCATCGAAGTCAGCTCGCTCGTGGTGGTGTGCCTGCTGGCGCTCACCGGCGTGCTCACGCCCGTGCAGGCGTTCGAGGGGTTCAGCAACGACACTGTCATCTTCATCTTCACGCTGCTCGCGATGACGCAGGGGCTCGCATCGACGGGCGTGGTTCAGTTGGTGGGGCAACGGTTGGCCTTCTTCGCCCGTTTCGGCCATCAGACGTTCGTCATGGCGATGATGGTGGCGGTGGCGGCCTTTTCCTCTGTCATCTCCAACACGGTGACGACGGCGGCCTTCCTGCCGGTGGCCATCGGCGCGGCCCAGCGCGCCAAGGTGCCCAAGAGCAAGGTGCTGCTGCCGCTGGCGTACGCCTCCATGCTGGGCGGCATGGTGTTCCTCTACGGCACCTCCACCAACCTGGTGATGTCCGCGGCGATGCAGCGGCTGGGCATGCCGGGCATCGGCGTGACGGAGCTGGCGCCGGTGGGGCTGCCACTGGCGGTTGTCGGCATCCTCGGGGTGGTGCTGCTGGCGCCGTGGTTGCTGCCGGCGCGCGAGGGCCGCGGCGCCATGGAGGACTGGACGCTGCGCGACTACCTCACGGAGGCGGTGCTGCCCCCGGACTCGCGCTACGTGGGCAAGGAGCTGGGGGACATCTCGGAGGGGCTGGGGCTGCGCGTCATCGGCATCATCCGCGACGGCGAGGCCCTGTCCGCGGTGCCGGGGTACCGGCTGCACGGCGACGAGCGGCTGCTCATCGAGGGCAACCGCGAGGCGATTCTGCGGGTGAAGGACCTGCGCGGCATCCAGATCCGCCCGGACGTGCGGCTGTCCGACGAGGAGCTGCACGACAAGGACTCCATCCTCATCGAAGCCAGCGTGCCGCCCGACAGCCCGTTGGTGGGGCGCAGCTTGAAGGAGACGCTCTTCGTGGAGCGCTACGGCCTGGTGGCGCTGGCCCTGCACCGCAAGCCCGCCATCCAGCGCGTCACCAAGCTCCAGCTCCTGGGCCGCACCTTCGGTGAGCGCTCGCTGTCCATGCTGCCGCTGTCGGTGGGAGACGTGCTGCTGCTGCGTGGCGCGCGCGACCGGGTGGACGAGCTGGCGCGGGGCGGCAACCTGACGGTGCTCAGCGGCCACGAGTACCAGCCGCCGCGCTACGGCAAGGCGCTGCTGGCAGTGGTGCTGTTCCTGGGCGCGCTGGCGGCGGGCTCGCTGGACGTGGTGCCGCTGTCGGTGGCGGGCCTCACCGGCATGTTGCTGATGATTGCCACTGGCTGCGTGGACCCGCGCACCGCGTTCCGCGTGGACTGGCGCGTGGTGCTGCTCATCGGCTCCATGATGGCGCTGGGGCTGGCCATGGAGGTGAGCGGCGCGGGCGCGTTCGTGGGAGACAGGGTGGCGGCGCTGGGCGCATTGGGTGGCCCGCGCATGGTGATGGTGGTGCTGATGGTGCTGACCATCGTCCTGTCCGCGCCGATGAGCAACCAGGCCGCGGCGCTGGTGGTGCTGCCAGTGGCCATCAACGCCGCGCAGCAGCTCGGCGTGGACGCGCGGCCCTTCGCCATGGCGGTGACGCTGGCGGCCAGTTGTTCGTTCATCACCCCGCTGGAGCCCAGTTGCGTGCTCGTCTATGGGCCGGGGCACTACCGCTTCACGGACTTCTTCCGCCTGGGCACGCCGCTCACCGCGGTGCTGGTGGTCCTGCTCGCGGTGGCCGTGCCCTGGGCGTGGCCGCTGGAGAAGGGCGCCTCACCGGCGCCGGTGGCGCATCGCCCGGCCGTGGGCCAGCGGGCGCCCACGGGGCCGTGACGGCTCAGTGGATGGCGGCGCGCAGCCCCACGTCGGTGATGACCTGCGCCTCGCGCTCCAGCATCCACTCCAGCCGCGCCTTCACGCTGGTTTCGTCGCCTTCGGACGCGGTGACGGCCAGCCGGTAGAAGAGGGACTGATGGCCGTCCTCGGACTGGGCCAGCTCGCCGTAGAAGCGCGCCAGGGCCGGGTCGGTGAGGCCTTCGGCCAGCAGGGACAGCCGCTCGCAGGAGCGGGCTTCGATGACGGCGGCCACCAGCAGCCGGTCCATGCGGCGCTCGGCGGCGGGCGTGCGAATCAGCTTCTGAAGGCCCTGGGCGTAGGGGTCTCCCGCGTCCTTGGTCAACGTGAGGCCCCGCGCCGCCATCAAGTCCAGCACGCGGGCCAGGTGCGCGCTCTCCTCGCGCGCCAGCCGCGCCATCTGCGAGGGAAGCCCCGGCAGGTCCGGGTAGGCCTGGAGCATGGACAGCGCGTTGGCGGCGGCCTTCTTCTCGCAGTGGGCATGGTCCACCAGCACCTCGTCGAACCGCTCGAGCGCCAGGGGCAGCCAGCGCGGGTCGGTGGCGGCGTGAAGAATGACGGGGCCCTCTCCAGAGAGGGGACGGCGGGAAGGCGTGGGACGGCTCATGCGGGCGCGGACTGTACGCGGCCGGCCGCTACTCCACCAGGACGAGCCGCCACGTCCGTCCGGCCAGGTAGCCGACCTTGCGGGCGATGCGAGCGGTGCTCTCGTCCCGCTCGTCGATGCGCAGGGTCAGCCGCGGCAGCGATGACAGCAGGTGGCGGGAAATCTGGCCCAGGCACAGCAGGGCGTGGCCCTTCTTGCGCTCGGCGGGCAGCGTGTAGAGGCCCTCCAGCTCCGCGCCGTACTGGGAGCGGCTGCCGATATCCACCTTGAACACCAGCGCGCCATTCTCCTCCAACACGTAGGTGCGGCGCTGGCGCACGCGCTGGATGACGCGGGCCTCGTAGCCGCGCGGGTCCTCGGCCAACGGGTCTCGCTCGTGCACCTCGCGCACGTAGCCCTGGGCCAGCGGCAGCAGCCGGGGCAGGTCCTCTTCCTTCGCCAGCCGCAAGAGCGGGTTGGTGAAGGGGCCCAGGTCATCCGCCGACACGCTGAACAGCCGCTGCGTGCGCGACAGACGCGGCTTGCCTGGGGCCAGGCTGCGCAGCAGCGCGTCCACCGACGACTTGTCGCCCACGGTGGAGCGCAGCGTCAGGCGCGAGGACAGCGCGTCCGCGATGACGCTGGTGGCGCCCGCCTCGCTCGCGCTGGGCACCACCAGCCCGCCGTCGCCGCCCACGAACACGGCGGCGGTGAGGACCTGGCTGTCGAAGCGGCCGTAGAAGGCGAAGGGCACCCGGCCACGGGGGGCGATGCCGAACTCCTCCAGCAACCCCAGCAGGTAGAGGTTGTGGACCGGGTCCTTCGACAGGAGCCCCCGAAGGGCTTCCGCGTCATGGGGACCAAGCTGTTCGACGGTAACGGGCATGAAGGGTCGGGGGCTCCGGCACCTTACGCAAAACCGGGCCCTACCGGCCAGTCTCCCCAGGGACACGGAACTCGAAGGGGTAGACGACCGTCGCCTTTCCTCCGCCAAAGGGCGCCGGGAAGCGGACGTCCAGCAGCGAGTCCAGCGCGCACGCCTGCACGAAGGGGTCGGGGATGGTGCTGGACACCAGCTCGCCCGCGCTCATCACCCCGCCCTCGTTGCCCGCCTCCACGGTGAAGCGCAGCTTCACTGTCTGCGGACCCCGGTTGCGTTGTGCCGCGTCCTCGAAACATTGCTGCACGAGCGGAGTCACCGCCTGGATGGCGGCACGGATGTCGTCGGCGTGGATGCGGCCGGTGGTGGATTCGACCACCGGCTCCACCTCCACCACGCGCCGCGGGTCCCCCGAGGCCGCGGGCGGCGCGGGCACGTCGGTCCGTGACGACGGAAAGCCGGGCGGAGGCTGCACCGGTGGGGGTGTGGCGCTGGGCGGCGACAGGCCGGGCGTGGGGGCGATGCGTGTGCCGGGCGGTTGCGGGG
>NZ_VHLB01000045.1:0-71455 GCF_006547365.1 Myxococcus sp. AB056
AGGCTTGGGCACGGGGGGCGGTGGCAAGGAGCAGGCCAGCGAGAAGCAGGGGACGCATGGTGGCCCTTCTAACCCGGGGCGGAGAGATTTTCTTGACGCGATCTCCCATCGTGGGACCTTCCCCGCGCTACAGGCGTGTTGCAAACGGGAGCAAGGTTCGATGAACGCGGCGGCAGCGAACTGGCAGACACTGGAAAACGTCGATGTGGAGTGCACCCACTGCGGCATCCGGATGACCCAGCAACCGGGGACCCGGGTTCGCTACTTCCGGTGTTCCGGGTGTCACCGCTGGGTGTCCAGCGTGTACTCCGACGTCTTCCGGGCGGACGCGAAGGTGCGCACGCACCCGGTGAAGGACACCGGCGCCCAGGACGAGCAGTTCATCGAGGTCAAGGACCGGCTGGACCGGTGGCTGTCCGCGCTGGAAGAGCAGGACCCCTACCGGCTGCTGGGTGTCTCGCCGCTGGACTCGGCCGAAACCGTCCGCGCGCGCTACCACGCGCTGGCCATGGAGCAGCACCCGGACCGCGGCGGCTCCGCGGAGAAGATGCGCGAGCTGAACGCGGCCTATGAGCGCATCCTCCGGCACCGCCAGCGCAAGCGTCAGGAGGCGCTGTCGGCCGGGGCGCCCGTGGCCTCCGCCTCCGTCCTGCCCGCGCGCAGCAGGTAGGCCCAGAAGAGCGCCCCCAGGACCAGGCCCAGCCCCGCCTTCAGCCAGGTGGGGAACATGTCCCCTGGGGAGACGTAGCCCTCCACCACGCCGATGAGGGCGAGGAAGGGCGCGCAGCCCAGCACCAGCTTCACCGCTTCCCGCCCGCGCACCGCCAGCGCCTGTCCCCGGGGCAGCTCCCCCGGGTCGATGAGCGCCTGGCCCACCATCAGTCCCGCCCCGCCGGCGATGACCAGGATGGACAGCTCCACCGGGCCGTGCGCGGCGATGAAGTCCAGCAATCCCCCCAGCATGCCCTCGCGGGCGCACAGCGCGCTGATGGCGCCGATATGCACCCCGTTGTTCACCAGCAGGAACAGCGTGCCCAGGCCGCCGGTGAGGCCCAGGGCGAAGGTGACAATGGTGACGGTGAGGTTGTTGGTGGCGATGCCGGACGCCACCGAATTGGGCGGCGCCACCGACAGGATGTCATCCGTCCACATGCGGCCCTGCGCCACGTAGTGGCGCACGCCGGAGGGCACCAGCAGCTCGGCGCCCCGGGGCTCCCACAGCACCACCAGGGCGCCCAGCAGGACGCCCAGGATGAACAGCACGGCGCTGGCGCCCACGAAGCCACGCTCGCGGCGCAAGGTGGCGGGGAACTCGCGGCGGAAGAAGTCCCGCACCGCGGGCCAGCGCTCGCGCGGCGGCTGGTAGATGGACGCGTAGGCCTGGCCACAGAGCTGGTTGAGGAAACGGTGGACATCCGTGCCGGCGTAGAAGGTCTGCGCGTGCGCCAGGTCGGCGGACGCGCGGCGGTACAGCGTGTCCAGCGTGCGCAGCTCGCCCAGCTTCAGCGTGCCGGAGCGCTGCTTCGCCAGCAGGGCCTGGAGCGCATCCCAGTCCGTGCGGCGTTGGGCCACGTAGGCGGGCAGGGGCGTGGCCATCTCAGCGCGCTCCCTGGACGCGGGCGCGCAGGAAGGCCTCGGTGCTCTCCGCGGACGCCAGCACCGCCGCGCGTGCTTCCGCGTCGTCAGGCCCCACGCGCTCCACCAGCCGCGCGCCCAGCCGCTGCCGCACCTCCGGCGCCAGTCCCGGCGCGCGCGAGAGGAAGGACAGCACCAGCTCCACGTCCTCCGGAGACAGGGGCCGCGCACCCGTGCCCTGTGGCAAGGGGACGGACGCGGACGGAGCGGCGGTGTACTTGTCCAGGTCGATGCGCTCCTCGCGCACCAGCAGCGTGCCGGCCAGCAGGTCTCCCAGGCGCCGGTGCTGGCGGGTGAGCAGCATGCTGACACAGGCGGCGGCGTAGAGCATGGGCAGGAAGTCCACCGCGCGGCAGAGGTTGCGCACCGCGCTCTCGTAGACACCCACGGGCGAGCCGTCCGTGCGCACCACCCGGATGCCCAGCACGCGCTTGCCCACCGTCTGGCCGTGGAAGAAGACCTCGCTCACCGTCCAGTACAGCCACTGCGTGGCGAAGACGCCCACCACCAGCAGCGTCTGCCCCACGCCCGACAGCGCCTGGAAGACGCCGAGCACGTCCGACACCAGCAACGTGAAGACGAAGTAGGCCACCAGCCAGAAGAAGAACAGCAGGCTCGCGTCCACCAGCCACGCGAGGCACCGGTAGCCGATGCCCGCGATGGGGAGCGTGAGCGCCACACGTTCGGGGGTGGCGACGTCGAGATGGGGAGTCGGAGCGGAGCGCATGCGGGGTCGGCAGCATACACGTCTGCCTTCCTCCCACGCCTCCATGTCGCACCCCCTTTTCTGCTTGGACTTGCGGGATTTTCAAGGCCCAGACGCATGTGTCACGGTTGACAGTCAGCGCCGTGCGGGAGGGGGCTTTCATCGACTTGTGGACGCCCGGGCGTGTCCGGCTCCGGACAGCGATGACGAACCAACGGATGAAACCCCTGTAACGGGCTCTGATTCATGCACACTGGACACTCCCATTGGGGCTGGTTCGCGTCTGCGCTTTCCCGGTGATAGGGTTTCTGCGTTGGACCATGAACCTGGGCCGAAGGAGGTGCGGCCCGCAGGGACGTCAGGAGTAGCTGAAAGTCGAAAACAGTCAGGAGTCGAGTCGTACATCGGTAGGCCGACTCCGGAGTGGCTCAGCGGACGCGCTCGTTCATCCCTGTCATGCAACCCACTGGCCCTGCTCGTACCGGAGCCGGCTGTGGTCAGTTGTCTGTTCATGCAGTTTTCGCCATGACGGCTGGGGGGCCTTCGCATGGCAACCAATCAAGCAGCGATTCGTGTATCGATTCTGGAAGGACCGTGGGCAGCCTGGCAGGGCCTGGCCGACGGGCTCCGTGGTGAAGGCGTGCAGGTCTCCTCGGTGACGAGGGATGTGCGCCTGTTCCTCGACAGCCTGGGGACGGACCCGCCGCAGGTCGCGGTCATGGATGTGGAGGGTGACAGCGAGGCGGCCGTGGGCTGCTCCGTCACGGAAGGCATCAACCTCCTGCGGGAGGCGCGCAAGCGCCGGCTGGAGGTGCGGATGCTGTTGCTCTCCGCGGTGAGCACGCCGGAAATCATCTCGCAGTGCTTCGACGAGGGTGCCTCCGGCTACCTGTTCCGCGCGGGGCTGGGCACGACGGCGGTGGCGTCCGCCATCAACTCCCTGGTCCGAGGCGAGCGGCTGTTCCCGGTGCAGCTCCTGAGGAACGACTTCGAACATCCACCGGTGACGTCACCCACCGCGAGCGTGCTGCTGGCGCTCACGCAGCGCGAGCGCGAGGTGCTGGCGTATGTCGCGGGCGGCGCGGACAACCTGAAGATTGCCGCGCACCTGCAAATCGCCGAGCGCACCGTGAAGTCCCACGTCACGCAGCTCTACCGGAAGCTGGGCGCGGAGAACCGCACGCAGCTGGCGCTGAGGGCGTGCCACCTGGGCGTCCGGCCGCCGCCGGACCTCTAGGCGTCGCTGTCGTTCCGTTCATGCAGCACGCCCCCCGGACCCTGGCGCCGTTGCCAGGGGTCGCGAGGGGCGTGCGCACGGACGGTGCCGTGACTACGACTTCAGCTCTTCCATCTTCTTGCGGAGGCTCAGCGGACGCATGTCCGTCCAGACCTCCTTGATGTACTCCAGGCACTCGGCCTTGAGGCCCTGCTTGCCTGCATCCTTCCAGCCGAGCGCGTTCTCGCGGTCGGCCGGCCAGATGGAGTACTGCTCCTCGTGGTTCACCACGACCTTGTAGACGGTCGTGTCCTCTCGCTCATCCGCCATTGATATCTCTCCTGGAACGGGGCGTATTCTGGCCACAATCCAGGAAAAGGGGTCAAGACACGGAAGGCGTGGGTGCGGTCGGCGTCTGAAGCCCGCATATACTCGCCGGCCATGCAAAGTGTCTTCCGCGTCATCACCGCGCTGCTCCTCGCGCTGGGCGTCACCTGGGCCGCGCTGGCCCTGGCGTTGATGGGGGCGGGCCCCGAGGGCGCGCACGGACTGCGGGCGTTGGGGGCCGGGCTGCTCGCGGTGGGCGCGGTGGTGGCCTGGCGGCGTCACTCACAAGGGGCGGCCCTGTCCGTCATTGGCGTCGGGTGTGTGGCCATCTGGGGGTGGACCCAGACGGTACGGCCCGCGACGCAGGCGGACTGGGCGCCGGACCTGGCGCGCTCCGCTCGGGCGGTGGTGGAGGGCCCCCGTGTGACGTTCCATGACGTGCGTGACTTCCGCTACCGCACCACGTCGGACTGGGATGCGTCGTGGTTCTCGGCCACGTACGACACGCGTGAGCTCACGGGCGCGTGGTTCATCGTGGAGCCCTTCTCCGGCGTCTGGGGCGCGGCCCACACCATGGTGAGCTTCGGCTTCGCGGATGGGCGCTACCTCGTCTTCTCCGTGGAGGTCCGCCGCGAGAAGGGGGAGACCTTCTCCGCGCTGGGCGGCCTGTTCCGCCAGTTCGAGCTCACCTACGTGGTGGGGGACGAGCGGGACCTGGTGCAACTGCGCTCCAACCACCGCAAGGATGACGTCTACCTCTACCCGGTGGATGCGTCGAAGGAGCGCATCGCCAGCTTCTTCCTCGACATGGTGGCGCGGATGAACGCGCTGCACGAGAAGCCGGAGTTCTACGACACGCTCACCAACAACTGCACCACCAACCTGGTGCGGCACCTGGAGAAGGTGAGTCAGAGTCGGGTGCCCTACGACCACCGCACCTTGCTGCCGGCGTTCTCGGACGCCCTGGCGTATGAGCTGGAGCTCATCGACCGGGACGCGCCGCTGGAGCAGGTGCGCCAGCGCTACCACATCAACGCGCGCGCGCAGGCGGCGGATGGGCGCCCGGACTTCTCACGGCGCATCCGCGAGCCACTGGCCACCGCCGACACCGCGCCGTGACACACAAGGCTCTTTACGGGGCGTGGCGCGCCTTCAGGTGCGTGTCGTAGTGCTGTTGCAGCGCGGCGAAGTAACCGCGCTCCTCCCAGAGCGCGGCGATGAGGCGCTCCGTCAAGGTCTTCACCTCGGCGCTCTCACCCGGCTCGGGCGTACGGGGGCCGAGGGCGTCGGAGCTGAAGAAGGCGCGAGTGGCCTCGGCCATGAGCAGGCGGCTTCCGGCGAAGAGGCGGCGCAGGGCCTGATTGACGGGGCGCGGGTCCAACTCCGCGCAGGCGGCGACGATGGCGTCGTGAAGCTTCCCGGGCAGCGGGCCCTCCATGTCCTCGGGCCTCAGGTCGCCACGGTCCAGGGCATGGTTGAGCAGGTAGCCGTGATGCAGCGCCGATGACGCCACGTCCACGCAGTCCTTCACCCACAAGACGAAGAAGATCTTGCGGAACAGCTTGCGCACCGGAAAGAGCGCCAGGCCCTTCATGTAGCTCATCAGTCGGCCGCCCGCCGTCCGGCCAACGTGTGAGCCGGCGAGGACCTCCACCGCCCGGGCCGGCCTGGGAAGGCGGTGTTCGGAGAGGATGGTGAGGACCATGCTCTCGCGGGCCTGCCGGAGCGCGTAGTCGTCCAGGAAGGGGACGGGGATGAGCGGCGTCAGGCCGGACACGACGGCGAGAAAGGCCACGCGGCCCAATACGGGGGGCAGCTCGTTCTCGGAAGGACGGGGCTTCGGCTCGGTCATATGACGTTCATATGCCCATCGGGCCCGGCGATTGCGCGGGCCCTGAAGGCGGGGAGGGTGTTGGCTGGCCTCCAGCCGGGCGCCGTGGCTCAGGCCTTTCGTTCCCCCTGGGCGTGGGGCAGCAGCAGGACATAGAGGGTGCTCATCACCGGCGTGGGGACGCCCCGCGCGCGGCCCCGGCGCACCACCGCGCCCTGGAGGTATTCGACCTCCAGCGGCTTGCCGTTCTCCAAGTCGCCCAGCATGGACGGGCGCATGTGGGCGGGCAGCCCGTCCATGTACTGCACCAGGGCGTCCGGCGTGCGCGTGGTGGTGATGCCCTCCGCGGCGGCGACGCTGAGCACCTCGGCGGCGGCCTGCCGGAACACCTCGCGGAAGGCTGGATTGTCCCGGAGGGCGCCCACGGGCAGCCGGGACGCGGTGCTGAACGCGGAGATGCAGGCGAGGAAGGACAGCTTGTCCCAGAGCGCTCCGCGCGCATCCGCTACGGCCTCCACGGTGACGCCCGCGCCGGCCAGCGCGTCCCGCAGGGACTGTGCCCGGTCGGAGATGCGCGAGGTGTCACCGAACACTTCTCCGAGCACGATGCGGTGGTTCGTTCCGGTCTGGGTGATGACGCCGGGCTCGCTGATGGCGGTGGAGATGTACGTGGTGCCACCCAGGACGGCGGCTTCGCCCACGGCGGCGGCCACTTCGGAGGGGATGTCCACGCCATTCTGCAAGGTGAGCACGAAGGGCGGCGTTTCGCCCGGCGCCGGTGCGCCTCGCGCGGAGAGCAACGTCTTCACCGCGGGGAGCACGGAAGCGACGTCGTAGTTCTTCACCGCGAGGACCACGACGTCCACGGGGCCGAAGCGCTGGACGTCATCGTCGGCCTTGACCGCGACGGTGAAGTCTCCTTCGGCGCCGCGGATGGTGAGCCCGTGTTCCTGCATGGCGCGCAGGTGCGCTCCGCGCGCGAGGAACGTCACGTCATGCCCGGCGCGGACCAGCTTCGCGCCGAAGAAACCACCGACGCCTCCAGAGCCCAAGATGGCGAATCGCATGGCGCGGAAGATAACCGCACGTCCCCAGCGGGGCAGGGTTGAATCACACGCTCACACTCTGTGCATCAGCGAGCGAGGCCGCTGTGTTGGAGCACAGTCGCACGACGAGGCGGCCTGCCTGCGCCGCCTTGCCGCGACGACTTCACGGGGCCTCAGCGGGTCAACGACACCGTGACCTTGGGCTCCTCGGGAGGCAGGTGCCACGCCAGGGGGCTGGGAGGCGGCGCGACCTCGCGGACCATGGGGCGGTGCCGCGCGATGAACGCCGCGGTGCTCTCCGGGCTGGCACATGCGGAAAGGATGAGCTCGGGTGTCACGAAGGCGGTGGCAACGGCATCCGCGACTCGCGCGTCCTTGCTGCCAGCGGCCAGCAAGTCAATCACGTGCGGAGGCGGCGGCTGGAGCAGGGCGTTGGTCCAGTGCGTCGCCGGCGCGGTGGCCGCCCACGAGCCCGCTTCGGCCTCCCGACAGAAGACCTCGTCGAAGGGACGGTTGTCCGCCAGCGCGGTGACGATGTGCTCCGCCAACGCGAAGGCGGAAGCGGACCCCGCGTTGGCCCCCTGGCCCGCGACGGGGTCGTTCGTCACGTGCGTGTCGCCCACTGCCAACGCGAAGCGGCCGTTGGAGAGGGGCGCCCAGCCCTGGCGCACCGTCGGCGTGAAGGAGCCCTGGAGGTAGTCCATGGGACCTCGCACGCCGAAGCTCGCTGGATCCACGCGCTCGTAGGTGGTGGGCGCGAAGCGCCGCAGGAAGTCCATCAGCATCGCCTCGAAGGCGCGCGGGTCTTCGTCGTAGCGCTGCGTGCTGAGCCGCGACAGCTCACTGCCGGGGAGCGCTTCGATGAGCACGCTGGGGACCCGGCCGTTCTCGGTGACGACCTGGGACTCGAAAATCTCGCCCTGGCCCGGAATCAGGTTGGCATTCATCCCAATGGGCTCCTGCATGCGCACGCCCTTGAGCAGCGCGGCGAAGAGCATGCGCGGCGGCTGCGTGTGCGGCGACAGCGCGGGCACGCGAGGGAAGAGGCGAGTCAGGCCATTGCGGCCGGTGGCGACCACCATCAGCGCGTGCTGCTGGGCCAGGCGCTCCAGCACGTCGAGGTCCACGGGAAGGACCTCCAGCTTGCCGCCGCGCGCGACGAAGTCCTCGGCGAGGCGCGGCTGGTACTGCCGGTAGTCCACGAAGATGGAGGGGGAATCCACGCGGCCCCGGAGGCTGAACGGGTGAGGGCCGCCGTTCACATGGATGCCGATATAGAACATGTCAGCGTTGGGGCCGCTCCAGTGGTCCACGCCCAGGATGCGCTCGCGCATGCGCGTGGGGGCATGGTGCGCCACCGTGTTGAGCAGACGGGAAACCCGTAGCTTGCTCGGCTCCTGCTCCGTGTAGATCGTCACGGGCACACCGTGGGACAGCAGCTTCAAACCCAGGTGAAGTCCCGCGGTGCCGGCGCCAACAATTGCAATGCGCTCCATATGACTTTCCTCCGTGCCCCGTGCCGTCATGGCTGTGTCGGGATGGACCCCCCAAGGGCCGGGGGCGTTCCTTAACACAACACAAACGGAGATCTTCAGACAGGACGTACTTGATAGCCGAGAAAAAGAGAGGCGCATTGCGTCATGCACTGATGGGCAGACGTGGACGTTGGGTTGGGAACAGCAGACGCAAGGCTTTACAGTGGGACGCAATGGCCCAGTTCCTCGACGTGGCGTTGAAGGTAGGAGACCTCACCGAGTTCACCGCGGACGCGGTGCTGTTCAAATACGCACAAAGTCTCTATGGCGCGACGGGCCAAGCGGCGCGGCGCCTGGAGCAGGCGGGCGTTCCCCTCGCGCAGCTCGAGCTCGCACCAGGCGCGACGCGTCTCGTGGAGACGCGGGGGGCGCTGACCGCGCCACGGGCGCTCTTCGTGGGCACCGTTCGCCTGGGGGAGTTCGGCTACCACGAGATTCGCCAGTTCGCGGTGCGCGCGCTGGCGGCCCTGGAGAACCACTCGGGCCTCGCGCATGTCGCGGGCACCGTTCATGGTCCCAACTACGGATTGGATGAAGACGAGGCCGTGCTCGCCTTCGTGGGCGGGCTCGTTGAAGCCTTCCAACGTGGCTCCGGGCCCCAATCCCTGACGCGCTTCACGGTAGTGGAGCGGAACGCGAGCCGGGCGCAAAGACTGGCGAAGGCCTTCACGCGCGGCTTGAGCGCAACGCCTGGTGTGGAGACGCTTCCGGAGGGTGGCTTTCGTGTGCGGAGAATGTCTGCCGTGACGCAGGCACCACCTTTGGCGACGGCGGGCACCGTGTCCATGGCAAAGCCTCACGCCTTCGTGGCCATGCCTTTCGCGCCCGAACTGGAGGACACCTATCACTACGGCATCCAGGGCCCGGTGAAGGCCGCGGGCATGTTGTGCGAGCGCGTGGACCAGGAGCTGTTCGACGGCCCCATCATCCAGCGCATCCGCGAGCGCATCGAGACGGCGAAGGTAGTGATTGCCGACCTGTCCCTGGCCAATCCGAACGTGTACCTGGAGGTCGGCTATGCGTGGGGGCGGGGCCGGCCCACGCTGCTGCTGGTGCGCGACGTGAAGGAGCTCCGCTTCGACGTCGCGTCCTATCGCTGCATCGTCTATCGCAACATTCGCGAGCTGGAGCAGTCGCTGACGAAGGAGCTCCAGCGCATGGACTGAGTTGCGCGCGTCACCAGCCGCGTGCGGTGATGGTGTGCGTGCCAGCCCAGGTACCCTGACGCAGCAGGTGCAACCGGTCGTGCAGGTTGACGGAGGCGCAGGCGTGGTTGGGCACCACGCGCACGCGGTCGCCCACGCGGGGCCGCCAGTCGGTGCGGGAGAGGTCCAGCAGGCCGTGCTCCTCGGACAGGCCGCGCACCAGGACGTCCGGCATGTCGAGCAGGGCGCCGTACCCGCCTGCGTCCGTGAAGCCTTCCTCCTTGGCCAGGGCCTTGGAACCCGCGTCGATGACGGCCTGTCCCGGTACCGTGGTGCTCACCACCGTGGCCAGCACGGAGTACGCGCATTCGTCCCACGCGCACGCGCCCACCGTCGCGGAGTTGCGGTCGTTGAAGATGTTGATGCCCGGGCGAATCTCCGTGAGCCCGGTGACCTCGTGCGAACGCCACAGCGTCGGCGTGGAGCCGCCGCTCACGGTTTCGGGCCGCAGTCCCGCGTTCGCAAGGGTGTCCACGTAGGTGGCCAGCCGCACGGATTGCTCACGCATCGCGGCGCCCAGCTCCGCCTGTGGCATACGCAGGTGTCCGGCGTAGAAGGTGATGCCCCGGTACTCCAGGCCACTGCTGGACGTCACTGCGCGGGCCAGTGCGACTGCGTCCTCGGGGGACTGAACTCCCACGCGCCGCATGCCCAGGTCCAGCTCCACCAACACGCCCACGGTGCGGCCTGCCCTCCGGGCCGCGCGGCTCAGCATCTCCAGCGCCTCGCCCGAGTCCAGGGCCACGGTGAGCCGGACATGTGGTGGTAGCGCCATGAGCCGGGCGAGCCTGTCGTCGCCAACGGGAGGATAGGCGAGCAGGATGTCGTCGCAGGCGGTGGCCATGACCTCCGGCTCGCGGACGGTGGCCACGGTGACGCCCTGGGCTCCGGCGGCGAGCTGGAGCGCGGCGAACTCCGGTGTCTTGTGCGTCTTCGTGTGGGGCCGCCACCGCAGGCCGTGCTGGCGGGTGTACAGGGCCACGCGCTTCAGGTTGGCGTCCACACGGTCCAGGTCCACGAGGGCGGCGGGGGTCGTCATCATGTCGAGCCGGTCCACATTCATGCCGTGCAATGTGGCACTCCGGTGTGCCGGGCTCCAGGAGTACCGGGCCTGTTCGCCCTTCGTTCGTGAAGTGCTACACCTCTGCGACTCGCGCGGCGCCACGACCCGCCAGGTGCACCCCGCGAGCGAGGCCACATGCCAGATTCCCCGTTGACCCTCAGGGCCCTCAATCGCGCGACCTTGGCGCGGCAGATGTTGCTGGCGCGTGAGCAGACGTCCGTGCTCGGCGCGGTGGAGAAGCTCCTGGCGCTTCAGGCCCAACAGGCAAAGCCGCCGTTCATCGGCCTGTGGTCGCGTGTCGCGGGCTTCGAGCGAGACGCGCTCCAGGTGCTGCTCCAGCGCAAGGAGGTGGTCCGCGCCACGCTGATGCGCGGCACGTTGCACCTGGCGAGCGCGGAGGACTACCGGCACCTGCGAGCCAGCTTCACACCGCTGCTCGAAGCCTCTGTGGCGTCGGTGCTGCGCGAGCGCGCGAAGGGGCTGGACGTCGCGCCGCTCGTCAAGGAGGCGCGCGCCTTCTTCGATGAAGCGCCGCGCACCTTCGAGGCGCTGCGCGACCACCTGGTGGCCCGGCATCCCCAGAACGACGAACGCGCCATGGGCTTCGCGGTGCGGATGTTCCTACCCCTCATCCAGGTCCCCACGGAGACGGAGTGGGGCTACCCCGGCACCACGGACTTCGCGGTCGCGGAGTCCTGGCTGGGCGCACGGCTGCGCGCCGAAGCGGACCTTCCCACGCTGGTGCAGCGCTACCTCGCGGCCTTCGGTCCCGCATCGGTGACGGATGCCCAGACCTGGTCCGGCCTCAAGGGCCTGAAGTCCACCTTCGAGGCGCTGCGGCCTTCGCTGCGCACGTTCCGGGACGAGAAGGGGCGGGAGCTGTTCGACCTGCCCAAGGCACCCCGGCCGGACGAGGACACGGCCGCACCCGCGCGCTTCCTCCCGGAGTTCGACAGCCTGGTGCTCGGCCATGAGGACCGGGCCCGGCTGGTGGATGACGCGTACCGCTCCAAGCTCATCACCAAGAATCTGCGAGTCCCCGCCACCTTCCTCGTGGACGGCTTCATCGCCGGGACGTGGACGGTGGAGCGCAAGCGCGCGGCGGCTACGCTCGTCGTCGAGCCCTTTGCGCCCATCAAGAAGAAGGACCGTGACGCCCTGGTGAAGGAGGGCGAGGCGCTCCTGCGTTTCATGGAGCCCGAAGCCCGCACGTTCGAGGTCCGCGGGCACGGCCCGTCGTAGGTGCCCGACTTGGAGCCCACCGGCGCCTTCACGCGCTCGTGGTACAGCTCGCCATCGGGCCACTTGAACATGATGTCCGCCCCCGGAAGCGGACGAAGCTCACTCGGCCTGAAGCCCCCGCTCAGGTGCCCGAGCCGCGCTCCGCGGCTAACACTCTCTCCAGCGCCTCCGGGCTCCGCCCCACCACCGTCGTCCCGTCGCTGGCGGTAACGATGGGCCGCTGAATCAGCTCTGGGTGCTGGACCATGGCTGCAATCCAGTCGGCACGGTGTGTCGCGTCTCTGGGCAGCATCTCCAGCGCGGCCTCGGTCGCCGCGGCCTCACCCATGCGCACCAGCTCCCAGGGCTCCAGCCCGAGCCTCCCGAGTACGGCCTCCAGCTCCGCAGCGGTGGGGGGCGACTCCAAGTAGCGGCGGACGACGTAGGCTGTACCGGACGCATCCAGCGCGGCCATCGCGGCGCGGCACTTTGAACAGGCAGGGTTGATCCAGAGCTCCATCCGGCCAGTCTTGCACGCTGCGGAGCCGTCCGTCCGCACTCTTGCCGGGCTGTCGGTGCTGCGGCAGGCAGAAGCGAGGCGCGCCCCCGCTTCGCCTGCCCGTGGAGGTGCCCACGCGCCCCGTATCACCCCGCGGGCGGCGGGCCCACGCACTTGCCGCTGACCTTGTTCCCCCAGCCGGTGGTGCTCGCCTCTCCCTCGTAGGTGCTCCCATCCCCTCTCAGCTCGAGATGGACGGTGCCGGACGTGCCCTCACGACTGACCCAGGTCCCATCGAAGGCCTGCCCCGTGACCTTGCCGTTGATGGCGCCGGGCGATGTCGTTCCGGTATAGGTGCCACTGGCGTTCTCGCCAATCTGGACCAATTGCATGGTCCCGAAGATGTTGTCCGACCAGGTGCCGGAGAATCTCCAGCAGCCGGCAGGGGTGGGGGCCCCCGGCGTCGGGCCTCCCGGGGCAGAAGCGGGTGCACAGGCCGCCGCGACCGCCTCTTCAAAGGCGGCGAAATCGCGTCCGCCGATTGGCTGGCTCCAGTCGGGTGGCCGGATGGCCCGAACTCCCGGGCGGTTGACATATTGGTAGATGTAGAACTGGCCGCCGTTCTCACCCGAGCCATTGCAGTTGATGATGCTGACGACCGACTCCTCGACAATGAGTTTTCCCGTCTCATCGCGCGACTCGGGCTGGCGAAACTGCTGAATGACCTCGGCGGCATTCGCGCTTCCTCCGAAGAGGACCAGCGACGACAGCAAGGCCCGCACGCTGAGGAACTCCAGGTGGGGCCGCGCCGCTTTGGACTGATTCGAATTCATTCTCGGCTCTCCATTGGTGGTGCGGCGTCGATTGGCCGCACGCCGCCGGAGTTTGTGTACGTCGCGACTGCGATGGGAGGCACGGCGCGCTTGAGCTGGCAGCGGGACGCCGGGCCCTGTACTCCAGACCGCTGGTGGGGCCAGGCATGGCAGCGCGCGTCCTGCTGACACTCGGCCGCACACGCAGTGGCGTACTGCGTTGAGGCCTTGAGGAAGCGCTCGCCTGGCACGCAGGCTTCACCACGCGCTCTGGGGTGGACCCTGTGCCGGGGCCGGCTTCGCAGGCCATGAGGGCAATGCCAGGTGCTCCAGAATGGGGCGCCCCTTGGGATCCGTCAGGTATGCCAGCACCCTGCTGCGGCCTCCACACCGAGAGCAGGCGATGGCATCCAGCATGTCACGCCCGAACTGACCATCCTCTCGTTGGTGGTCGGCGTCGTCACCGTCGGGGCAGGCATCGTCCTCTGGGGGCCGGTGCAGCGACAATCCGCCCATCATGGGGGCTCCGCCGTCGCGGCGGTCTCGTGGTAGCTAACGATGAAACATCTGCGCAGGCGGAGGGCACGTCCGGCCCCTCGGCGCTAGACGTGGAGACATCTGAATGGCGTCGCAAGCCAGCCGCAAGAAAGTGCTGTTGCTGTCGCTGGTCTGGCTCGTAGCCCCCCTCGGCGGGGTGGCGTACATCTTCTTGAGCCCACTCCTGTGGCCGCCCGCGGAGCCGGGGAACATCCCGAGTCCGACGCTGGCGCGGCTGCTCAACGAGAGCATCGAGGATGCGATCTCCAAGATGAACCCCAGGAGCTCCCCGGGGCTCATCCTGGAAGCCGCGGCCAATACCCGGACGTTCCTGGGCGAGGTCTCCGAGGTGGTCGCCCGTTGCAGCATGGGCCCCCACGAGCCCAATCAAAAATACAACAGGCTGCAGTACCACCTGACCCGCGTCGATGGCGTTCGTTACAAGCCCATCTACACCGGCATTCCGTGCCGTCGCCCGCCCATCATCTTCCGCGCCGTCTTCAAGGACGGGCGGGTCGCCGAGGCCTTCACGGACGGGAGCGAGCGTCAGCACTCGGTGGATGACGTTCGCGGCATGGTGCGCGAATTCGGGAAGGGGGTGACCTGGTCTGACAGGGGCTACCACCCGCAGCGCTACTTCCCGCCTCGGCCCGCGCCTCCATCCCGGGCGGACGTCGAGAAGCAGTGGGAGTAGCCGCTCACCTGCCCATGACGGATGACTTGCCTCCGCGCTCGCCGACGTTGTAGGGCGAACACCGCGCGCAGGAAGACGGTGAGGACGTCCGACGAGAAGGCGACGAGCAGTTCGTCCTTACAACGCTCGCAGCGCACCCGCGCGAAGCCGTGTGCCAGCACTCCGCATTCCAGGAGTGGCGGGGACGCTACCGCTGGGACGTGGTCCGCACGCCTCTGCAGTGCGCCGTGCTTTTCCGCTTTTCCTCGGGCTAGGCTGCCCATGCAGCTTGCTCAGGAAAGGTGGTTTCGCATGCGTGGTTCACTGAAGCGGTTCGCGCTTCACGGTGCCGTGTTGCTGGCCGTCGCAGGGCTTACGGGCTGTGGCGTGGTGGACGAAGAAGGCGCGGCGTCCGACGGCGTGAGCGAAGAGGCGGCGCTCAATACGGGGTGCTGCACGGCGCTGACGGGGACGACCCAGGCCTTCTGTGACTCGATTCCCCAGACGCCGGGGCGCTGTAATGAAGTCAACCAGGGCAGCTCCTGCATCTGGACGTGCACGGGCTGCTGCCAGGCGCTTCCGGGGACGGCGCAGAGCTTCTGCGACTCGATTCCCCAGACGGAAGGGCGCTGCAACGAGGTGTGGGGCGGCACGGCCTGTACCTGGACCTGCTGATTCGCCGTGCAGCACCGCATCCACCGCCGCGCCAGCGTCCGGGCGGCGGTGGATGAAGGCCTCAAGCGGCTACTGCGGCTTGGGCGCCGCGACCTTCTTCGCCGGGGGCTGGTACTTCATGCCCAGGGCGTTGAACACGAACGAGTACACGTCCACTTCCTCCTCGATGCGCGCGTTCAGCGGCGTGCCGGCGCCGTGGCCCGTCTCCGCGTTGGCGCGCAGCAGGATGGGGTTCTTCGCCTTGGTGGCCTCCTGCATCCGGGCCACCATCTTCCGCGAGTGGAACGGGTCCACGCGCGGGTCGTTCGCGCCGGACGTGAAGAGCACGGAGGGGTAGGCCGTGCCGTCCTTCACGTTGTGGAGCGGCGAGTACGCGTGCAGCGCCTTGAACTGCTCCGGGTTCTTCACGGTACCGTACTCGGTGATGTTGAACTGGCCGTTGGGCGTCAGCTCCACTCGGAGCATGTCGTAGATGCCCACGCGCGCCACGACGGCGCCGTACATCTCCGGGTGCTGGGTGACGGCCGCGCCCATCAGGAGGCCGCCGTTGCTGCCACCCTGGATGGCCAGCTTCTTCGGCTGCGTGTACTTCTGGTCCACCAGCAGCTTCGCGACGGCGTAGAAGTCGTCGAAGACGTTCTGCTTGTTCGTGAGCGAGCCCTCGGCGTGCCACTTCTCACCGAACTCCGAGCCGCCGCGCAGGTTGGCCACCGCGAACACGCCGCCCTGTTCCAGCCAGAAACCGGCCAGCGTGTTGTAGCTCGGGCTGATGGAGATGTTGAAGCCGCCGTAGCCCGTCAGCAGCGCCGGGTTGTTGCCGTTGAGCTTGGTGCCCTTCTTCTTGAGGATGCTGACGGGGACCTTGGTGCCGTCCTTGGACGTGGCGAACGCGCGCACCACCTCCACGTCGCTCAGGTCCAGCGGCGACGTGCGGGCCAGCGCCGTCTTCTTCACCGTGTTGTCCTTCGCGGAGTACCGGTACCAGGCCATCGGCTGGGTGAAGCTGGTGTTGATGAAGAGCACGTCGTCATCGCCCTGGCTCACGAGCCCGCCCACGGAGGACACGGGCAGGGTGGGCACCATCCCCAGCGCCTTGCCCTTCAGGTCCACCATGCGCAGCTGCGAAGGCCCGCCGAGCTGCTCGCTCACGTAGAGCCGCGACTTCGTGGGGAAGAAGCCCTGGATGCTGGCCTCGCCCTCCGGCACCACCACCGTGGCCTTGTCCAGCGTGGGCGTGGCCAGCGGCAGCCGCAGCACCTTGCCGCGCGGCGCGTCCTTGCGGCTGAGCAGGTACAGGGCGCCGTCGTGGCCGAAGCGCGCGCGGATGACCTTGTCCTCGAACTTCGACACCTGCGACCACTTCCCGGCGGCGTCGCGCAGGTACACCATGTACTCGCCGCCGTCGCCGTTGGCCACGACGGCGGAGATGTGCTGGCCGTCGTGAGACGTGTCCAGCTCCGTCATCGCGATGCGCGGGAAGTCCTTGCCCAGCACATACGTATCCTTCTCCGTGGGCGTGCCGAGCTGGTGGAAGTAGACCTGCTGGAAGAAGTCACGGTCCACCTCGGGACGCTCATCGCCGCGCGGGTAGCGCGTGTAGAAGTAGCCCTTGCCGTCCGCGGTCCACGTCAGGCTGCCACCCGCGGTGCCACCATTCACGCGGGGCACGGTCTCATTCGGCAGCGGCTTGCCGGTGGCCACGTCATAGACGGTGACGTCGCCGCTCTCGGTGCCGTTCTTCGACATCGACACGGCGATCTTCTTGCCGTCCAGCGTGGGGACGTACCAGTCGATGGTGGTGTGGCCCGAGGGGTCCACCACCATGGGGTCCACCAGCACGCGCTCCTTGGACGTGTCATCCACCGAGCCGAGCACGACCAGGAAGGCTTGCTGCTTGGGCGGCTGGGCCTTCATGGCGAACAACGTGCCGCCGGCCTCGTGCAGCCCGCCGTAGCCAGGGGACTTCCAGCTCAGCAGCTCGGAGACGCGCTGGCGGATGGCCTCGCGTCCGGGCAGCTTGTCCAGGAGGGCGCGGGTGTACGCGTTCTGCGCGTCGTTCCACTGCTTCACCTGCGCGTCGGACGAGTCCTCCAGCCACTGGTACGGGTCCTTCACCGCCGTGCCGTGGTAGGTGTCCACCGTCGCCTTCTTCGGCGACGCGGGCGCCTTGGTGGCGGCCTTGCGGGACGCCGTCGCGGCCGGCGCGGGGGCGGGGGCGGCTGGCGCAGCCAGCGGCAGGGTCAGCACCGCCGCCGTCAATGCGGTTTTCAGCTTCACGGTTCACCTCGGGGTTGGGAAACGCGCACGCAGCCTGCCACGTCCCTTGGGACGGGAAACGGCTTCGTTGCGTTGGGAATGCCACTGTGCGCCGGGTGTTCGCCCGCGCCTCCGCCGTGCAACCGTTGGGAATGAGACGGTGCGTCCTGGCCGTCAGCGCAGCGGCAGTGTGACCAGCCCCGCGGCGAACCGGTCGAACGCCTCATTGGCGGGCAGGGCGGTACCGTCGTCCATGTTCCCCAGCATCAGCGCGAAGACGACGCGTGGGTGCCGCGCGTCTCCCGGCCGGTCCACCACCCCCACGAAGCACCGCTGACCGGACAGCGTGCCCGTCTTCGCGCGGATGTGGCCCGCGGTGTCGGCGGTGACGGGGCGGGCCGCGAGCGTGCCGTCCAGGCCGGCCACGGGCAGGCTGTCCAGCAGCGCGGTGCCGTAGGCTTCACGCAGGCTGGTGAAGATGACGCGCACCAGTCCCCGCGCGGTGGCCAGGTTGTACCGGGACAGGCCACTGCCATCCACCGGGCGCAAGTCACGCGAGGGGATGCCTCGGCGGGTCAGCTCCTCCGTCAGCGCGGTGCGCAGGGCGCCATAGCTCTCCGTGCCCGTGAGCTCGCGCGCGAAGCGCAGGCCCAGGCGCTCCGCGTACAGGTTGAGGGATTCCTTGTTCGTCACCTTCACCAGCTCAGACAGCGGCGGGCTGACCAGGGTGACCAGGGGCGCGGGCACGGCGGGTTGCAGCGGCGTGGGCGCCTCCAGCGTCACGGGCAGCCGGGGGATGCCGCGCGCGAGCAGGGCCGCCTCCACGCAGGCGGAGAAGAGCTGCTCGGGTTCGTCCACCGACAGCCTCACCGCGGCGGAGCGGGGGCAGGTGTCCGCGGTGGAGCGCCACAGGCAGCGCACGCCGGGGCCGCCGCGCTGGCGCACGCAGGCCAGGGAGGGGCGCTCCGCGTTCGTGTCCACGTCCACCACGGCCGTCAGCGTCGCGAAGGCGGGGGTCACCTGGATGGTGGGGGGCTGCGCGCAGTCCGCGCCCGCGGCCCGGGACAGCGCCACGTCCACCACGTTCTCCCGGAAGACGAAGGCCGTTGGCGCCGCGCTGTAGGCATAGGCGGCGTCATCCCAGGCCCAGCCGGGGCCGAAGGGGAACTCCGCCTCCTTCGCGCCGCGCACGCGCACCTGCCCGCGCCACTGGCGGATGCCGCGCGCCTGGAGGGCGTCCGCCACCTGCTCACACGCCAGCGCCGTCTCGGGGAAGCGCCACGAGCCCAGGGACGGGTCCCCCGTGGGGTCCACCACGATGTCGCCCAGGAAGAGCCCGCCATCCAGCGTTCCCTCCAGGGCCACCGGCGTCTGGAAGCGGAAGTCCGCGCCCAGCGCGGCGAGGACGGCCGCGGTGGAGACAACCTTGAGCGTGGAGGCGGGCAGGAGCCGGACGTGCTCGCGGTGGGTGAAGAGTGGCTCGCCCGTCTGTGCGTCCACCACGTAGGCGCTGGCCAGGGCGCCTTCGGCCTCCAGGGTGTCGAAGAGCGCGCGGGCCAGGGAGGGAAGGGTGTCGCCCTCGGGTCGTGTCTCGCGGAAGCAGCCGGAGAGTACGAGGGGGGCCACGAGCAGCAGCGAGACGGACAGGGCGCGGCGCATGTCGCCCGCCACGCTACCGCCGTGGGGCGGACCTGTCATTCGGCTGGGGACAGGCCGCCTGGAAAGGGAGCGCGGCCACGAGGAAGGCGCCGCCAGCCACATCGAGTGCCTTGACGGCACGGCGCGCGCACCCCATCCTGCCGCGCCCCATGCCTGTCCTTCGTGGTGCTGTCACGTTGTCGCGCTTCCGGGTCGAACCGGCGAAGGAAGCGCCTTCGGATGTCAAACGCTGGCTGACGCGCGGCCTCAAGGCGCACGCGTTCGAGCCCATCGACCGCCGCTCCGAAGAAGAGCGCGCCGTCGGCTTCGTGGAGCTGGAGAACGAGGAATCCAGCGAGTTCTCCGCCGGCCGCCTCTACTACGGCGAGTACGCCCTGTTCGCCTTCCGCATCGACACCATCAAGGTGCCGGCCGCGGCGCTCAAGGCGGAGCTGGCGAAGTGGGCCGCCGCCTTCGAGAAGGAGAATGGCCGCCCGCCCAGCCGCGGCGAGAAGACGCAGAGCCGCGGTGAAATCCGCCAGATGCTCCGCAACCGCGCCACGCCCCGCACGTCGACGGTGGACGTGAGCTGGAACCTGAAGACGCAGCAGGTGCAGATCTGGTCCGCCTCGCGCAAGGTGGTGGACGAAATCACCGTCGCGCTGGAGGGCGGGCTGAACGTGAAGTTCTTCGGCATGACGCCGTCGGCCATGGCGCAGACGGCGGGCATCGATGATTCCCTGCTGGGGCCCACCACGGAGCTGATTGGCATGGACCTGCCGGCGACGGCCGGGGAGGTGGCACATGGCGAGGCGTGACGAAGCGCGGGCCGAAGCGGCCTTCATGCGCGGTGATGTCGGCGTGGACGGCGGCGCCACCGAGGAGACGAAGGACGAGGCCGAAGTCGAAAAGGGCAAAGCGCAAGACCAGTTGCTGCGTGGCCGCGCCTACCTGGGCCGCGAGTTCCTCACGTGGCTCCTGTGGCGCACCGAGGCCGGCGGGCCGCTCGTCGAGGTGGAAGGTGAAGGCGTCAGCGTCCTCTTCATGGGCCGCGTGGTGCTGCGCGGCGTGTCTGGTGAGGTGACGGAGATGAGCGCCAAGGGCACCCTGGCGCCGTACTCCGAGCAGGTGAAGCACTCGCTGGACCGCGGGCTGCTGGTGGCCCAGGCCCGCCTGCGCTTCACCCAGGGCGAGAGGGAGTTCGAGGCCACGGTGGACTCCGAGTTCCTCGACATCCGCGCGGGCAAGCTGCCGGCGCTGATGAGCGAGGAGGAGGATGACCAGCTCTCCGAGCGGCTCCTCCTGATGGAGCAGCTGGCCGCCATGGTGGACGCGCTGGTGCAGGACTACCTGTCAGTGCGCGCCAGCAAGGGTTGGAGCAAGACGGTCGTCCCCGCGATGAAGGAGTGGATGCGCGGAGACGAGCAGGGCGCGGACGCGCTCGCCAAGGCGGCCCGCGCCCGGGGCCGTGACGCTCGCACGGCGCGGAGCTGAGCGGAGCGTCTAGCGTGTCGCGGGGTCCGGATGCGGCGGTGTCCTTCGCCGCATCCAGGCCAGCGCCAGGCCGGGCAGCAGCACCATGCCCGCGAAGAGCAGCAGGAACGACTCCAGCCGCGCGGCGCTGGCGCCCAGCGCGGCATAGGTCACCGACACGCCCAGGTTGGCCAGGGCGCTCACGGTGAGGAACGTCTGGGGGCGCATGCGGCTGGTTCCCGCGAAGAGCACGGACGTCTCCGCCAGCACCGGCACCGCGCGGAAGGCGAGCAGGAACCAGGGCCCCATCCGTTCGGCGGCGCGGGTCAGCCGGCCCAGCTCGGCGTCACCCGCCATGCGCCGCAGCGCCGCCGTTCCGGCCCGCGCGCCCAGGCCATAGCCCACCACACAGCCCGCCATCATCCCCAGCCAGGACGTCGCCGCGCCGACCCAGAAGCCCAGCAGGCCCCCTGCGGCGGTGCCCACCAGGCTGGAGGGCACCGGCAGCACGGCATCACCGGCCAGCAGTCCCCCGAGCAGCAGCGCCACCTGCCAGGAGGGTGGCCGCGTGGCCAGGAAGTGTTCGGACGCCGCCTCCAGGCTGTCTCCGAACCAGGCGAAGGGCACCAGGATGGAGGCCAGCAGCAGCCCGCTGAAGGCCGCCCAGCCCATCACGGCGCGACCGGACAGCCGGCCTTCGCCCGCCGCCGTCAGGCTTGGCGTGGGCTCAGCCATCCGCGATGGGGAGCCGGGACGCGGCGGCCATCAGGGACGTCTCGCGCTCAGCGGCCAGCGAGCCTTCCTCGGTGAAGGCGATGCCCACCACCGCGCGCACACGGCCTGTCGCATCGAGCACCGGAATCGCCACCGCCGCGCGCGCGTCCACCGCCTTCGCGCCCGGCTTGATGTCGCTGGACGTGTCCTCCTTCAGGTTGCACGTCTGCACGGGTTGCTTGCGCACCTGGGCGAGCCCCGCCATTCCCTTGCCGTGTGGCACGTGCTGGACGGCCGCCATCAACGGCGGCGGGATGTTGAGGGCAGCCACGAGGAAGAGGTCGTCTCCCCGCTGAAGGTGGACGGTGCCCGCGGTGGCTCCGTGCTCGCTGGCGAACGACTCCAGCCACGACTGGTAGGACGCGCTCTTTTCGTTCATGGCGCGCAAAACTGTGCGCCCCGGCTTCGCCCGCAGTCAACGCGCCCGGGCCCCGAGTCGACGTTCGAACGCATCCTCCGCGAGACTGTTCAGCCCACGTCACTCCTGTGTACTGGAGGGCAACTCGTCCTCCCGCCCGTGCAGGATGAGGCGCGATGCTCCGCTGGAAGGACGCAGGTCGATGAAGCCGCGCTCGCTCCGCTTCTATCTCGGGTTGCTCGCGCTCGGCCTGCTGGTGCCGCTCGTGCTCTTCGCGGCGGGGGTGGTGAACCGCTTCGCGGCGTCGCAGCGCGAAGCCCGGGCCCAGGGCATGCGCGAGACGGCCCGCGCGCTGGCGCTCGTCGTGGAGCGCGAGCTGGGCCAGTCCATCCGGGCGCTGGAGGTGCTGTCGCATTCGGCCCCGCTGGTGCACGGCGACCTGAAGACCTTCCATTCCACCTGCCAGGCCGTGGTGGCGTCCCAGGAACAGTGGGGCTCGCTCTCCCTGCTGGATGTGGAGGGCCGGCCGATGTTCACCACGGACCAGCCCTTCGGAGCCGACCTGACGGCGCTCGTGGATGAGCGGCCCTACGTGCGTGAGGTCGTGAAGACGGGGCGCGTGGTCATCTCCGACTTTCCCTACCAGCGCTTCCAGGGGCCGCCCACCGTGGTGGTGGCGATGCCGGTGCGACGCCAGGGCGTGCTCACGGGCGTGCTGGTGGCGACGTATGCCATGCAGCACTTCGACAAGCTCTGGGATGAACAGCGCGTCCCGGGGAATTGGGTGGGCACGCTGGTGGACGAGGAGGGCGTCATCCTCTCGCGCAGCCGGGGCCGCGCCCGGTTCGTCGGAACGAAGGCCCGGCCCGAATACATCGCGAACATCCGCGCGAGCCGCGAGGGCTTCTTCGCGTCGCAGACGGTGGATGGGATGAAGTCGTTCGCGGCCTTCGCGCGTTTGCAGGTGGTGCCTTGGACGGTGTCGTTCGCGGGGCCTCGCGAGGTGTTCACCGCGTCGGTGAACCAGTCCCTGGCCGCGCTGCTCATCGCGGGGCTGGGGTGCTGTGTCATCGCCACCGCCTGGGCCGCCTGGGTGAGCCGCCGCATGACGCGTCCGCTCCGCGCCCTGGCCCGCGCGGCCCGGGAGCGCCCGGACTCGGCGGATGCCTTCACCAACGTAGGGCCCACGGGCATCACGGAACTGGAGGACCTGCGGGCGACGCTCGCGCTCACCGCGGCCATGGTGATGGAGCGCGAGGACGCGCTGCGGACGAAGATGACGGAGGCCGAGGCGGCCAACCTCGCCAAGGACCAGTTCCTGGCCATGCTGGGCCATGAGCTGCGCAACCCGCTGTCCGCCATCACCAGCGGCGTGAAGGTGCTGTCGGTGACGGAGGATGCCGCCAGTCGCGAGCGGGCGCGCGCCCTGGTGGAGCGGCAGGCCTTCCACCTGGCGCGGCTGGTGGATGACCTGCTCGATGTGGAGCGGGTGAGCAGTGGCCGCATCCAGCTCCAGAAGCAGACCATGGACTTGTCGGAGTGCGTGCGGCGCGCCGTCGCGGCGCTGGAGTCCTCCGGACGGACGCAGGCGCACCAGGTGGAGGTAGAGGCCCCGCGGACCTGGCTGGAGGGGGACGCGAGCCGCCTGGAGCAGGTCGTGACGAACCTCGTGTCCAACGCGCTCAAGTACACGCCGCCCGGCGGTCGCATCCGCGTGGTGACGCGAGAGGAGCCCGGCCACGTGGTGCTGGAGGTGTCCGACACCGGAGATGGCCTGTCACCGGAGCTCCAGGAGCGCGTGTTCGAGCTCTTCTTCCAGGCGGAGCGCACCCTGGACCGCGCGCAGGGAGGCCTGGGCATTGGCCTCACGCTGGTGAAGCGGTTGGTGGAGCTGCATGGCGGCTCCGTGTGCGCGCAGAGTGAGGGGCTGAAGAAGGGCAGCACCTTCACGGTGCGGCTGCCGCGCGGCCAGGTCGCACAGGCGCCTCGGCTTCAAGACGCTCCCATGGCGCCGGCCCCCGGACGCCACGTGTTGCTGGTGGATGACCACGCGGACAGCCGGCAGCTCGTCCGCGAGTTGCTCGAACTGGACGGGCACACCGTCAGCGAAGCGGAGGACGGTCCCTCGGGGCTGGCGCGGGCGCGCGAGCTGCGTCCCGAGGTCGTGCTGCTGGACATCGGCCTGCCCGGGCTCGACGGCTACGAGGTGGCCCGGGCGCTCCGCTCAACGGACGAGGGCCGCGAGGTGATGCTCATCGCCGTGACGGGCTACGGCCTGGAAGAGGACCGGCGCCGCGCGCTGGAAGCGGGCTTCGACGAGCACCTGGTGAAGCCGGTGGACTTCACGCGTCTGCGTGAGTTGCTGCTGCCGGGGAAACGAGCCGTGACGACTCACTCCACGTAGCCGGGACAGGTCTGGACCGCGGGCTGGCAGAGTTGCAACACGCGCGCTGGGGCCGTGAAGGTCTGCTCCCGGGCCTGGATGTAACAACCCGCGGGGTCTTCGTCGGGCGCGGCGAACTGACACAGTTGGACGGCCTGGCTTTGCGTGAGTGAGCCTTCGTCCTGGGCGCGCACGAAGCAGTCGGCGGGCGTGGATGACCGAGCGCCGCGGCAGAGCTGCGTGGCCAGTGCGTCGTCGAGTCCGCCGTCGGTCGCGCGCTGGTAGCAGGACACCTGGGGCACGACGCCCTGGGCGGCAGTTGCCGCTGGCACTCCCACGAGGCCGAGCACGGCGGTGAGCGCAGCGCCCGTGAACGGACGAAAGAATCGGGATGTCGTCCCACTGCCTGTCTTCATGAGGCCTCCTTACCGAGCAATCTAGGGGCTTCCGCGCGGTGAGGCCGGCCCACGCACGGTCGTCCGCCCCAGGACAGCGCGACAAGGGAAGGGGTCGTTCCGCCGTCTGCCTTTGTCGGCGGGACTGTCAGGTGACGCGCCGTGTCCGAGGGCAGACGTCCCTCGAACGATGCCCGGGCCCACTTCACGACGACTGCCACCCACGCGGTCCGGCATCCAGCAGAGTCCGCCTTGGATGTGAGGTCCCGTCCCTGGCATTCCGCCCCGTCGCGAACCACCACAGCATCGCCATGAAACAACGACGAACGTCTGTCCTGATGCTGCTGGGCGTGGTGGCGCTCGCTATGAGCTTGCTCGGCATTTCGCTCGCATGTCCTGGCGCTTCGGGTGACGGTTCCGGTCGCCCAGGGGACGAAGTTGAAATAACCGACCCCTCACCGGGTGGGGGACCGGGTACGGACGGAGACGGGAGCGCTCCGATGGCGCCAGATGGTGGGGGCACGGGTGGCCAGGTGCCCTTCGGGCTCGACGTGCGTCCCGCGAATCCTACGTGCGTAGCGCCTCCCCGGCCCCCGGACCCCGCGGGGGCCACCATCTCGCGCGCGTTCCCGGAGCTGAGCTTCACCCAGCCCTTGTTCGCCCTCCAGGCGCCGGGGGACAACCGCCGCATCTATGTGGTGGAGCGAGGGGGGAGGGTGCGCGTGTTCGACAAGGACGCCACGCCGCCCGTCAGCTCCGTGTTCGTCGACATCTCCGGGCAGGTGAACGTGGAGCATGACGAGACGGGCTTGCTCGGGATGGCCTTCCACCCGGCGTTCGCCACCAATGGCCAGGTGTTCCTCTCCTATGTCGGAGACAGCGCCATGGGCGGTCTACGCTCGTTCATCGTCCGCTACCGCAGTCCGGATGGTGGGGCCACCCTGGACCCGACGAGCGCGGAGGTCGTGCTCGAACAGGACCAGCCCTTCTCCTTCCACAACGGCGGCCACCTCGCGTTCGGACCGGATGGCTTCCTCTACTTCGCCTTCGGTGACGGTGGCGGACGCGTGGACCCGAAGCAGACGGCCCAGAATCCGGAGCTCCTGCTGGGGAAGATGCTGCGGCTCGACGTGGACAGCGCGCGGCCCTATGCCATTCCGCCCACCAACCCCTACGCCACCGCCGGCGGGCGGAAGGAAATCTACGCCACCGGCTTCCGCAACCCGTGGCGCTGGAGCTTCGACCGGAGCACCGGCGCGCTCTGGCTGGGCGACGTGGGCGAAAAGCTCCTCGAGGAAATCAACCGCGTCGAGCTGGGAGGCAATTACGGCTGGAGCGTCCTGGAGGGAACCGAGTGCGCGCGCGGCAGCGGCTGCCGCACCACCGGGTTGACGCCGCCCGTGGCCGTCTACGGCCGCGCAGAAGGCGTCTCCGTCACCGGAGGCTACGTGTATCGCGGCACCGCCGTACCGGCGCTCGCGGGCAAGTACCTCTTTGGCGACTTCGGCTCGGGCCGCATCTGGACGCTGCCGGGTGACGCCCTTCCCGGTGCAGCCGCAGCGCCCCAATTGCTCGTCACCACGACGCTCAGCATCTCCTCGTTCGCCGAGCTCAACGACGGCGAGCTGCTGGTGGTGGACTTCGCGGGCGGAGGACTGCACCGCATCCACGCCTCTCTACCCCCCGCACCCGGTGGCGAGGCATTCCCCACACTGCTGTCCGCCACGGGCTGCGCGGACCCGACGAACCCGAACCTCCCCTCGGCGGGCCTCATCCCGTACGGCGTGAATGCCCCGCTGTGGTCGGACGGCGCGGGGAAGGAGCGGTTCATCGGTGTGCCAGACGGGGCGGTGATGACGGTGGGGCCGGAGGGCGTGCTGGACGCGCCCCCCGGCACCGTGACGGTGAAGACGTTCCTCCTGGGCGGGAAGCGCGTGGAGACGCGCCTCTTCATGCGCCATCCGGACGGCATCTGGGCGGGCTACACGTACGAGTGGAATGAGGCGGGTACCGACGCGACGTTGCTGGAGACGGGCAAGGTGAAGACGGTGGGGGCGCAGACGTGGACGTACCCCAGCCGGGGTGAATGCATGCAGTGCCACACCGCCGCCGCGGGCTTCGTGCTGGGCCTGGAGGTCGCGCAGCTCAACGGGGACTACACATACCCGGGTGGGCGCATCGCGTCGCAGCTCCGGACCCTGGAGCATATTGGCGTGCTGAAATTGCCAGCCCCGGTGGAGCAGCTGCCCCGGATGCCTGCCTACACCGGACCGGAGCCCGTGGAGTCGCGCGCACGGGCCTACCTGCACGCCAACTGTGCCGTCTGTCACCGGCCCAATGGCCTGGGCCGCGGTGAGTTGGATCTGCGCTACTCCACGCCGCTCGCCGCAACGAAGATTTGTGGTGTGGCGCCAGAGCACGGTGAGCTGGGCGTGGCTGGAGCGATGCTGATCGCGCCGGGAGACCCGTCGAAGTCGGTCTTGTCGCGGCGCATGCACTCGCTGTCGACGGCACGCATGCCGCCGCTGGCCAGCGCGGTGAAGGACGCCGAGGGCACGGGGCTCGTGGACGCGTGGATTACGTCCCTGCCCGCGTGTCCCGCGGGGCCCTGAGGCCTCGCGGGACGGGGGCGCCAGCATCGGTGAGGCTGGCGCCTCAGGTGGGCTGCTGGACGGTTCCAGGAGTCGGCTTGCCGTCCTTCAACCCTGGCGTCCGCACGTCGTAGTGCGCCACCACGGGTTGGTGGTCGGAGGACTCGGTGCTGCGGTCCACCTCGAAGAGGCGGGGGACCAGTCCAGGGCTGGCGTAGAGGTTGTCGAAGCGCTTGCCCGTCGCGGGCACCACGCCATTCTCATCCGGCAGCGAGGTGAGGGTGGCGCTGTCTGCGATGTCCTGGAGCCGCAACCATTGCTCGCTGCCGCGTTGCACCCGGCCTGAGCGCAGGTCGGCGCACGCCTGCTTCGGCGTCATGAGCGAGCCATCCGGCAGGCGCACCTGTGCGGTGGTGGCATGGGCGATGGTCTCCGGCAGGCCCTGCTCCAGCACGTGGAGCTCGTGCCGCAGCCGCGGGTCGGCGATGTTGCCCACCCCTTCGTCCCCCACGCTGGCGTGGGGCTCGCCGTAGCGCACCTCGTATTCCTCCACCGTGTCGGTGTCGTCGTACGTCCTGAGGTGAGCCATCAGCCAGGAGCCGCCTGTCTTGATGGCGGTGTTGGCGTTGAAGTCCCCCAGCACCACCGCGTGCATGACTTCACGGTGCTGCAGCAACGCGTTGAGCTGGCGGAGGTTGCGGGCGTTGATGCCGGAGTCGCCCAGGGTGTGGTGCACGTTGTAGAGCACCACCGGGTGACCCTCCACCTCCAGGCGCACGTACAGCGCGCCCCGGTCCTCGGGAAGCTCGCAGGGGTCTCCGCCCCGCCGCATGATGGCTGCGTCCCGCTCCGCGTCGGGCGTGGCGTACGTGAAGTGCGCCGCGTCCACCAGCGGGTGCCGGGTGAGGAAGGCCTTCCCGTTCACCAGCCGCGCGCCGGGGCCGCCGTCATGCCCCTGGTACGCCAGGTGGAAGCCATAGCGCTCCGCCAGGAGCACGGCGATGGGGATGTTGGCCTCCTGCAGGCCCAGCACGTCCGGCAGCCGTCCGCGGGCCTCCAGGTTGTCGAAGTAGTCCAGCAGCGCCTGGCGGCGCTGACCACCGAGCAGGATGTTGTACGTCATCACCGTGAGCCCTGGCCCGCGCGGCGAGCGCACCGCGGGGTTGCGGACCACCAGCGTGCGGCCGTCGCCCAGCGCTCGCTCCGTATTGGGCAGGGACACCGCGGCGAAGTCCGGAAGCGTCACGGTGGTCTCCCGGCGCGGAAGGGCGCCCTCGGGCCCGTGCGCAATCCGGCCAATCAGGGGGCCGACCCCCGGCAGGTGCTCCAGCATCTCCGGAACCTTCATCGGGGCTCCTTCCGCGGGAGCGGCTGCGCGGGTTGAGGGCGGAAGGTGTCTTCGTGAAAGGCAACTGGCGCCACAGGGTCCTCCTCGATGCCCTCAAGGTCTGTGCTCGCCCTCCCCATGACCAGGGGGCTCCCAGGGGATGGAGGGCTGGCCGGGCTGCTCCGTTCGGGTGGAGGGCGGCCAGGCTTTCGGGCGTGCCGTCCCGGGCCTGGAGACCGAGGAAGCCCGGTCGCACTTATGGTTGAATACTGGACATGCGGCGATTGGCGTTCCTGGCGGTGATGGCTCCTCTCCTGGTGGCGTGTGCCACGACCCGCCAGGCGGTGCCCCGAAGCACCTCCTGTGAGAAGGGAAGCCTTTGGGCCTGCAACGAATGGGGAGAGCAGCTCCTCCAGGACGGAGACCGGACCCAGGCGGAGACGGCCTTCTCCAAGGCGTGTGACGGTGGCTCGACGCAGGGGTGCCTGGCCCTGGGGCGCCTGCGCATGGCGGACGGCAACCTCGCGGGCGCCGAGGCGCCGTTCGTCACGGTGTACGAGACGGACAGTGAGGAGGGCGCCCTGGCACTCGCGGACCTCTACGACGCGCGCGGTGGCGAGGCCCACGCTCGGGCAGCGGCCAGGCTCCGGAGGGAGGCACCGGCGCTGGACAAACCGGCCTTCGACTTCGCCATGCAGTACCGCGTGGGGGCCTGGCGGCCGACGGCGGACCTCGCCCTCAACATCCAGCCCATGGTCTTCCTGGAACGGCGGCTCAACATCGGCTCGAACCTGGCCTACACGAGCCGGGGCATCTCCGAGTTCAACGGCTTCGTCGGCTATCAGCACTTCGTCAATGCCTGGGTGGTGCCCTACGGCCGGTTGATGCTGGGCACGGCGACACGTGCATCCCGCGATCCGGGCTTCAACGTCGGCGCGGAGGTGGGCACGCGACTGGCCCTGGGGTACTTCGGCCACGTCAACGTCGCGGCCGGCATGTCCCGGGCGAGCGGCAACTACATGTCCGTGGGCGTGGGCCTCAACGGCCTCTTCGTGCTGCTGATGCTGCTGCACTTACCTTGACGCTTCAGCGCGTGGGCCGCCCGAGCACGTACGTGATGGCGGCCTTGCCCGGGGCCTTCGCCTCGCCCACCTCCCAGGTGTAGCCCTCGCGCGCCAGGGCCTCCGTCATGCGCCGGAGCTCGTAGGGCTGATGCGTCCTCAGCGCAGACACCAGCCCGTCCCAGAAGATGATGAGCGGCGCCACCGGCACCACGTAGGTGAGCAGCAGCCGCAGCGGCGTCAGAGGCTTCACCAAGGGCGTGAAGAGCAGCACCAGCAGGGGCACCAGCAACATGGACAGGATGGCCGGGGGCGTGCGGCGCACCGTCTCGAACGCGGCGAAGGGAACGCCGCGGGCCTGGGCGTCCTCGAGCACCGCGCGGGCCTCGTCCGGCCGGAAGTGGTGCAGGGCGTTGAAGAGGGTCCGCATGCCCCGCAGGTCCGCTGGAACCTGGAGCGCGTCCACCGAGCGTTCCAGGTACTGCACGCCCTCTGCCCGCGCCCGCTTGGCGGCCTGGGCGTTGGGGAACTTGTCGGTGAGCACCACGCGCGCGTCGATGCCGTGCTTCTCCGCGAGCAGCTGGCGCAGGCGGGGCAGCGGGCCTCGGCCGCCGGAGGCCAGGTCCACCAGGTCCGGGCCCTGCGCCGCGTTCAGCCCGCGCGCCAGGATTTCCGCCGCCGCGTCGAAGATGCCCAGGCGCGTGCTGACGGTGTGGAGGTAGTCGGTCGTCAAATCCCTCAGCGCGTCGGGGACCCAGGTCTGGTCCGTGAATTCGAAGAGGTGCAGCCGGGGGAGCAGCGAAGGTGTGTCGTCCATGGTCCAAGCGTGCAGGCCCCCCGCCGCGCGCGCACTGACGGATGGCGACAGAACGGCTTGCTGGCCGCGCCAACGCGCCATTAGCGTCCCGTTCGTGGCGCAGCTGCCTCCGTCCTCATCCTCCGAGCCGTCTTTGTCCGCGCGAATGGCGCGGCAGGCGCTCCGGCTCGCGGCGACGCTGGGCCTGCCGGTGGAGGCGCTCTGCCGGGAGGTGGGCTTCCGGATGGAGGACCTGGACGACCCGGAGCTGCGAATCCCCTACGCCGCGTTGGACGGCCTCCTGGAGCGGGCGGCGGAGCTGTCCGGGGACGCCAACCTGGGGCTGCACATCGCCCGCGTGGACGTGGTGGACCTGGATGACCCGGCCACCTTCGTCGTCCTCACCTGCGCGACGCTGCGGGAAGCCATGGAGCGAGGCTGCCGCTACCAGCGCGTCTGGGGAGACGGAGAGCGCTTCCTGATGGAGGAGACGGCGCGCGGCGTGCGCATGCGCTTCACGCCCGTGGGCGCGTCCCGGCCCGCGCACCGGCACCTGGTGGACGCGGCGCTGGTGCAGTTCGCCACCGGAGTGAGGGCCTTCACGGGCGTGGACGTCCGGCCGCTCGTCGTGCGCTTCACCCACACCGCGCCCGCGGACCTCCGCGAGCACGAGGCGCTCTTCGGGTGTCCCCTGGAGTTCGGCGCGCCCTTCAACGCCATCGAGTTCTCCCACGAGGACGCCCAGCGGCCCTTCATCCACGCGAACGCGCTGCTCAACGCCATGTTCCAACGGCAGGCCCAGCGCGCGTTGGAGCGGCTGCCGGACGTGTCCACGACCACCGAGCGCGTTCGGCAGCAGGTCCGGCGCGAGCTGGCGGGCGGGGACTTCTCCTTCGTGGCCGTTGCCCGAGCCCTGCGGCAGCCGCCGCGGACGCTCCAGCGGCGGCTCGCGGGCGAAGGACAGAGCTATGCGGCCATCGTCGAGGCCCTGCGCCGCGAGCTGTCCGAGTCCTACCTCCAGCGCCGCATGTCCATCGCCGAGGTGTCCTTCCTCCTCGGCTATGCGGACCCGGTGGCCTTCCACCGCGCCTTCAAGCGCTGGTGGGGAGTGAGCCCGGAGGGCTTCCGGAGGGAGCGGCTCCAGGCCCCACGCTGAGCCTGGACCGCTGTCCGTCCGAGCGACGTCCTCAGGCCGCCTCGCGCCCGCCCTCCGCCGCCGCTCGCGCCCGCCGCTTCTGGATGGCGAGGAACAGCGCTTCGTGCGTGGCGGGGGAGGCCAGCTCCACCTCGCCACCGGCCTGACCGAACGCGGCCACCGCCTCACGCAGGGCTTCGCGCGCGGACATGGCCAGCATCAGGGGGGGCTCGCCCACGGCCTTGCTGCCGTGGATGGTGTTGTGCTGGTGCGCCCGCTCCAGCAGCCGCACCCGGAAGTCGATGGGCGCGTCGCTGAAGGCCGGCACCGCGTAGGTGCTGGCGGAGTGCGTGAGCAGCCGGCCATTCGCGTCCCAGCGGAGCTCCTCGCCCGTGAGCCAGCCCAGGCCCTGGACGAAGCCGCCTTCAATCTGCCCGCGGTCCACGGCGGGGTTGAGCGAATCACCCACGTCCTCCAGCAGGTCCACGCGCAGCACGCGCTTGACGCCCGTGTGGCCGTCCACCTCCACCTCGCACACCGCCGCGCCGTAGGCGAAGTAGAGGAAGGGGCGTCCGCGGCCCTTGGCCTTGTCGTAGCCGATGCCCGGCGTCTGGTAGTAGCCCGTCGAGGACAGGCCCACCCGGGACAGGTACGCCGCCTCCACCACGTCCACGAAGGGCAGGGAGAGCTCGGGCTCACCGCGCAGGCCCACCTTGCCGTCGCTGAACAGCAGGGCGTCCGGCGCCACGCTGCGCCCATGCCGGTCCGACAGCAGGCGCACGGCCACCGGGGCCAGCCGCTCCCGCAGGGTGACGCAGGCCACCCGCATGGCGGCGCCGTTCAGGTCGGAGCCGCTGGAGGCCGCGGTGGCGGAGGTGTTGGGCACCTTGTCCGTCGCCGTCTTCGCCATCCGCACGGCGTCCGCCGTGACGCCCAGCTCGCGCATGACCACGCCCAGCACCTTGGTGTGCAGGCCCTGGCCCATCTCCGTGCCGCCGTGGGACACCATGACCGAGCCGTCCCGGTACACGTGCACCAACGCGCCAGCCTGATTGAGGAAGGTGGCGGTGAAGGAGATGCCGAACTTCATCGGGGTGATGGCCAGGCCCCGCTTGATGAAGGGGGACTGGGCGTTGAACGCCGCCACGTCGCGTTGCCGGCGCTCGAACTCCGACGACTTCTTGAGCTCCTCCCAGACGCGGAGGATTCGCTCGTCCTCCAGTTCCTGGCCGTAGTGCGTGGTGTTCGTCTCCCCGGTGCCGCGATAGAGGTTGCGCTCGCGGACCTCGTCCGCCGGCAGCCCCACGGCCCGGGCCACGCGGGCCAGGACCTCCTCCGTCACCAGCATGCCCTGCGGGCCCCCGAAGCCGCGGAAGGCGGTGTTGGAGACGAGGTGTGTCTTCGCCACCCGCCCGGAGTACGCCAGCGCCGGCACGTAGTACGCGTTGTCCAGGTGGAACAGCGCGCGGTCCAGGATGGACTCGGACAGGTCCAGGGACCAGCCGCCGTTGGATACCAACTGGACGCGCAGGGCCAGCAGCCGCCCCTGGTCGTCGAAACCCACCTCGTAGGCGGCATGGAACGGGTGGCGCTTGCCCGTCACCGCCATGTCCACGTCGCGGTCCAGCATCCACCGCACCGAGCGCCCCGTGTGCCACGCGGCCAGCGCGACGAACGCGGCGGGCGCGTTGCCCTGCGTCTCCTTTCCACCGAAGCCGCCGCCCATGCGGGGTGACTGCACCACCACGCGGCTGCGCGGCAGGTGCAGCACGTGGGAGATGATGGCCTGCACCTCGGACGGGTGCTGGGTGGAGGACACGACGGTGATGTCGCCGTCGTCACCGCGCTCGGCGAAGGCGGCCTGCGTCTCCAGGTAGAAATGCTCCTGTCCGCCAATGGCCAGCGTGCCCGACAGGCGGTGGGGGCTGCTGTCCAGCGCGGCGTCCACGTCGCCCCGGCGGATGACGTGCGGCTCGGTGTGGTAGCTGCTCCGCGCCACGGCGTCCTCCACCGTGAGGATGGCGGGCAGGGGCTCGTACTCCACCTCCACGGCGCGGGCGCCCGCGCGGCAGGCCTCCACGGACTCGCCCACGACCAGCGCGACAATCTGCCCGTGGAAGAGCACCTCGCGGTCCGCCAGCAGCGGCTCGTCGTGGCGGATGGGGCCGGTGTCGTTCATGCCGGGGATGTCCTCGGCCATGAGCACCTTCACCACGCCGGGCACCTTGCGCGCCGCGGTGGGGTCTCTCTTGAGGATGCGGGCGTGCGCATGGGGCGAGCACACCGGCCAGACCTCCAGCATGGGCCGCTTCTGCGCCATGTCGTCCACGTACCGCGCGCTGCCCGTCACGTGGCCCAGCGCGCTCTCGTGCCGCAATGCGCGTCCCGCGTCCGCGGGGGCCTGGACCTCCCCCGCGTCGAAGCCCGGCGCGGCGTCCAGGGCTGGGCTGTGCGATCCGGAGAAGAACTTCTCCAGCAGGCCCGCCACCAGTCCTCGCCGGTACTCCGCGCTGCCGCGCAGGTCGCTGATGGGCGTGATTTCCTCCGCGAGCACGGGCAGCACGCGCGCCACTGTCTCGGCCGTCCAGGGCTGCCCGGTGAGTACTGCCTCCGCGCGGCGCGCACGCACCGGCGTGGCCGCGACGCCGCCGTAACCCAGGCGCGCCAGCTTCACCACGCCGCCCGCGTCCAGCTCCACGCGGAAGCCCGCGGCGACGATGCTGATGTCCAGCTCGCGCCGCTTGGACACCTTGAAGGAGTCGGAGAGCCGCCGGCCGCCCTCGGGCACGGAGGCATGGGGGATGATGATGTGGCGGACGACCTCGTCCGATTGGAGCGCCGTCTTCCGGTAGGCGAGGAAGAAGTCGGACAACGCCACCGTGCGCTCGCCCCGCACCGAGCCCAGGACGAGCGAGGCATCCAGGGCGAGCAACACCGGCGCCATGTCGCCAATGGGCGACGCGGTCACCAGGTTGCCCGCCAGCGTGGCGCGCTGGCGAATCTGCCGGGAGGCGAAGACGTTGAGCATCTTCTTCACCTCGGGCAGCTCGTCACCCAGGGCCTCTTCCAGCGCCACCAGTGAGGCCGCGCCGCCCACGTACCAGCCATCCTCCCCACGGTGGACCGCGCGGAGGGACTCCACGCCCTCGGTGGAGATGAGGAAGGGGTAGCGGCGGGACTTCTTGGTGATGTCCACGCCCAATTCAGTGGCGCCCGCCACCAGGTGGGCCTCCGGGTGCTTCGCGCGCAGGTCGAGCAACTCCTCCCACGACGTGGGGCGCAGGAAGGTCTGCCCACCGGCCTCGTAGCGCAGCGGGGACAGGGGCTCGGCGGGACCTCCGAGCGGCGCGGAGGGGATCGCCGTGGCGGGCGCCGGTCCTTCGTCGCGCTGGGCCAGCGCCTCCATCATCGCGTCGCGAATGGGGCGGTAGCCGGTGCAGCGACAGAGGTTGCCACAGAGTTGGTCCGCCACGGCTGACGGGGTACAGACGTCCTTGCGGGAGTACGCCTCCGCCATGGAGACGATGAAGCCCGGCGTGCAGAAGCCACACTGCGAACCGTAGTTCTTCACCATGGCCTGCTGCACCGGGTGGGGCTTCTCGCAGCTGCCCACGCCTTCCACCGTCACCAGCTCGCGGCCGGCCACCATGGGGACCAGGGCGATGCAGGCGTTGAAGGCGCGCAGGCACCGGTTGCCCTGGGCGTCCCGGTCCACCAGGGCCACGGTGCACGCGCCGCAGTCGCCCTCGGCGCAGCCCTGCTTGGTGCCGGTGAGGCCGCGGGCACGCAGGAAGTCGAGCAGCGTGGTGTTGGGGGAGACGCCATCGACGCGGACCGTCGCGCCATTGAGCTGGAACTCGAACATAGTGCTCATTCTCCTGACGAGCCCCCGCGCAGGCGGGGCGTCTCCGAGGGCGGGGCCTCGGCGGTAGTTTCGGTGTCTGCGCCCTGGTGATGGAGCTGAAGGAGTCCGGCGGCGATGCTCACCGCGACTTCCTGGGGCGACTTGCCGCCAATCTCCAGCCCGATGGGGCAGCGCACGCGGGCCAGCTGCGCCGCCGTCGCGCCCCGGGCCTCCAGGCGCTGACGGAAGCGGGCCCACTTGGTGTTGCTTCCAATGAGGCCCACGTAGCGCGCGGGCTTCTCCAAGGCGAAGGCGATGATGTCCTGGTCCAGGTCATGCCGGTGCGTCATCACCGCGATGTACGTGCGGCGCGCGTCCCAGACAGCGCGCGAGGCGAAGACGTCCCACGGCTCCTCGTGGCGGATGACCGAGGCGGGGATGCGCTCGCCGTGGACCCATTCGGGGCGCTCGTCGACGAGGTGGACCTGGAAGGGGGTGCCGTCCAACGTGCGGCACAGGGCCTGACCCACGTGGCCGGCGCCGAAGAGGTACAGGCGTGGGCCGTGGTTCACCGGCTCCATGAAGACGTCCACCACGCCGCCACAGCATTGGCCGAGCTTCGAGCCCAGCGGATAGCGGTACGCACGGGGTTCCCCTTTCTCCAGGCAGGCGCGGGCGTCCGCGAGGACGAGCTTCTCCAGGTGGCCACCGCCCACGGTGCCGTGGAACGTCCCGTCCGCGCGGACGAGCAGCTTCGCGCCAGGCTTGGCGGGGGTACTTCCCTGACACACCGTCACGGTCGCCATGGCGAACGGAACATCGTCCCGCGACCACTCCGCCAGTTGGCGGGTCCAATCCCACATTGTCCGGCAGAGTCTGCCACAGGCCGGGCCGCCCACGTCACGTCCATGAAACGGAGTCCGGCTCAAAGCGTGTAGCGCACCTGGCAGTCGGGCAGGAGGCGGGTCCGCATTTCCTTGAATTCAGCGACCAGGCGGCCCTTGAGTCCGATGCGGTAGCGCACGTTGTGGCCTCCGGTCGCTGTTGTGCGGCGACGGGAAAGTGCTCACTGCTCGCGCAGGGAGAAACTCCAGGCCATCTCACGCTGCAGGTAGGGCTGCTGAGACGCGAGCTCCGCGACATACGCCCCGGACGATGGGGCCGTGAAGGTGTGGTTCCCCGTTTCCCTCTCGTACGCCAGGGCGACCTGCGCGCCGAGGGGATCAAGGATCCGGATGGTCGTTCTGTCGCCGCGCACGACGTAGGTCCGGCCCGCCTCCAACTCGAAGGAGAGGACGTCCACGTCCGAGCCCAACTCGAAGACACCGGCCACGTTCACGGGAACGGCCTGCGGCGTGGCGTGTTCGGCGTCGTCGCCGTGGTCATCCGTGCTCGCGTGGACCAACTTGAACGTGAAGTCGTAGGGAATGGACCTCGAGCTGACGATGAACGTGACGAGCCCCGAAGCCGGCGTATGGACGTGCCACAAGCCTTCCTCGATCTTCAGCATGTAGAGGGGGGCGCCGGAGGTGCGCGTCGTCAGCGTACATGACCGGGTGCAGGACAGCCGGTAGAACACATCCGGGTCGAGCGGAACCGAGATGGCGTCCAGGTCCGCCTCCTTGTGGATGAGCCCGGTGACGGTTTCCCCCACGTCAGCGAGGGTGGCCGTTTGGGGGGTAGCCCCATGGTCATCCGTCCCCAGGTCGTCGACCCGCACCTCGATGTCGCTCCCCCAGGATGAATTCGGCAGCAGATGCACGTAGTACGTCCCTGTCGACGCTGCTTCATGGACGATTCGGTTCCACTGAGTCTCCGCCAGCGTCTTGCCGTCCGCGTCCGTGAGCCTGAAGCGCCGCTCATAGACGGCGGGGTGGAAGCGGATGTCGTAGATGCGTCCCGCGGTGGCGAAGAAGGAGAAGACGTCCACGTCGTTGGGGCCGTGGAGTCGTACGGCCACGGGGAGGCCCGCCGTCAGCGGAGTCGCCCCCTGAAGCGCATTGGCGTGGTCATCCCGGCCCAGGTCGTCCAACTGGCACTGGGTGGCCAAGGTCGCGTCGGAACTGCTGTAGACCCGGACGAACCAGGTGCTCGCGACCGGGCTCAGCTGGCCCGCGCTGACGCGTGACGAGTTCCTCGTCACCCCGCCATTCACCGGGGCGCCCTCGCCATCCATGAGGTGCACCGAGACGTTCTCGCCCTCGCAGGAGAACCGGAAGCCCTGGTTCGGCTCGGTGCGGAAGGTGAAGACATCCTCGTCGTCCCGGAACTCGATCGCGAGCGGGAAGGGGGTGTTCGTCAGCGCGAGCGGCGTTGCCGTGGCGAGCGTATCGCCGTGCTCATCCCGGCCCAGGTCCTCCAATCGGTAGGCATACGACCCCGACGCACCGCTTCCTTCCGGAGCGGCCACGGTGATGAATCGAGGGGCCTCCTCCGTGGAGACGAACTCCCTCCGGCTGCCTTCAGACGTCGTGACGGTCCACGCCCACACCTCACGCCCCGAGGCCTCCACGAGGCGCACGTGCACGGGGGCCAGGGTGCCAGCCCGGACGATGATGCGATAGCCATGGCCTGCCGCGGTGGGCATGGCGAAGACATCCCGGTCCGCCTTCGCTCGGAAGGGCGGGTTGATGATGCCCTCTTGGAATTCCGCCGAGGGGGCCAACGCCGTGGCGGTCTCCGGGGTGTCACCATGGTCGTCCGGCTGCCGGTAACCGACGATGGTGCAGGTGAGGCCCGCGGCCTGCTCCCAGGCGCTGCAACGGCAGACGGGGGCGCTGTTTTCGGCGACGCAGCGTCCCGCGCTGCATTCCACGTCGGCACAGACGCGTGCGTCCTCTTCGGCGGAGGGGCCACCACAGGCGGCGAAGAGGCCAACGGCCACCAGCGCGAGCAGGGGCGGGAGGTTGTCGGAGCGATTTCGGGGCACTGGGAAGCCTTGGATTGACGGCGGTCGAGCGACTGTAATAACCGAACGCGTGCCCATGCAAACGCTCTCTCGTCCCGCCGCGAGGACACTGGTCTTGCTGTCTTTCCTGGTGTCTTGGCCGGCCTTCGCAGAGGTGGAGGAGGCGCGGGCCCCGGGCTTTCCTCGCTGGCTCGCCATCTCCGCGCGAGGGGGCTACCTCATGCCAGGCGGGCGCATGGACGGCGCCGCCGAGCCGCTCTACTTGTATGAGATTTACAAGGGGCTCTTCGCCGCCATCGTGGAGCCCACCATCCGGATCGGCTCGCGCGTCGAGGTCGGGCCCTGGGCTCAATTCTCTCATGCGCAGATGCGCATTCGTTGCTCCGCTGAGCGGACGTGCAAAGGCAGCAACCTGCGCTTTGGCCTCCAGGGGAACTATCACTGGAACCCATCGGGCCCCATCGACCTCTGGTCGGGGGTGGCACTCGGCTACGATACGAGCTCGTTCTCGGTGCCCGCGGCGGAAGTCACCTACTCAGGGCCTGACGTCACGCTGCAGGCCGGGTTCGACAGGAACTTCGGCGGGAACTTCTGGGCCGGGCTCTTCGTCACCGGCACAGGTGGTCAGTACGACAAGCTGGATGTGCGGCTGCTCAACGGTTCGGGGAGCGAAACCCTCCGCGAGCGCGCCTTCCATCTTTGGATTGGCTTTGGTTTCCGGGTGCGAGTGGCCGCTCCTCACCCGGCGGTCGCGAATTGACGTTGCCAGGTCCAGCCCGTCACGCCGTCAGGGGGGCGGGCGCGTCGGACGCGGCACGCCGCATGGGCTGAGCCTTCCCGTACGTCAAAGAGCGCCACGCCCACTCCACCGGACCGAAGCGGAAGCGTGACAGCCACAGGTGGCTCCACAGCACCTGGACGCAGAAGACGCCCACGCAGATGACGACACACGCGAAGGGGCCCCGCTTGCCCACCTGTCCCAGGCCATAGCCGTAGAAGATGAGCAGGCTGATGACCGTCTGCGACAGGTAGTTCGTCAGCGCCATGCGTCCCGCGGGTGCGAGCAGTCCCAGCGCCCGCTGCCAGGTGGCGCGCTGGAAGAGCAGGGTGATGCCCGCCAGATACACGCCCGCGAGCCCCACCTGTGCCAGGTTGCGCAGCGGCGCCAGCACCAGGGGCAGCCACACGGGCATCGTCTCCGGCGTGAGCACCTTCTTCTGCATGAGCACCGTCACCACCACGCCGGGCACGGAGCCCACCACCGCGGCCACCAGCCCCCAACCGAGGAGGCGGCGAAAGAAGCCCAGGTGCGAGGGGACGTCCTGGAAGATGCCGCGCCGTCCCGCCCAGAGCCCGAGCGCGAAGCGGCCCAGACAGGTCAGCAGTCCGGCCAGCATCATCGTGAAGAACTCATCGCGGTAGAACCCGGCGCTGGTCTTCGTCACGTCCCACCAGCTTCCCCCGGTGATGGCCGTCAGCATCCGCGCGTGGATCGCGGAGGTCTTCTCGCGGGCCGCGGCCATGACCGCGGCACCGGCCTCGGGTGAGTCCGCCAGGAGCTGCGGCAGCCGCCAGAGGAGGTTCATGAGCAGCGGCCACACCAGGACGAGCACCGCCGCGATGATGAGCAGCGTCCGCTCCGAACGCCGCCGCAGGAGCAGCAGGCAGAAGCCCATCAGCGCATAGGAGGAGAGGATGTCGCCGTACCAGAGCAGGAACAGGTGCAGGAGACCCACCACCAGCAAGACTGTCAGCCGCCTCGCGTAGAGCGGGACGAAGCCGCCACCTCGCGCCTCGGCCCGGCCGAGCTGCACCGCGAACCCCAGGCCGAAGAGGAAGGCGAAGAGGGTGATGAACTTCCCGGAGACCAGCACCTCGAAGGCATACCGGGTGATGGTGTCCAGGAGCGAGGCATTGGCGATGGACGCCTCGAATTGTTCCCGGGACAGGAACACCCTGCCGCTGAACCACATCTGCACGTTGGAGACGAGAATGCCAAAGAGCGCGAAGCCACGCAGCGCGTCGATCAACTCCAGGCGTTCACCTGCCTCGACCGGACGGGCTTCGGTGCGCGGTGCGGAGGCAGCGGAGGAAGGGGCGGTGGGCATGATGGATGAACAACGTCATACAGCCACCTCGATTGCGAATTCCTCCGTTATTGATGCGCGTCTTTTCGCGTCCCAGAAGCGTACGCGAAAAGACATTCATATCCCACAGGCGGACAGGGATTGGGTTACACGCCGATACGCGGGCACACATCCTTCACGATGCAGTCGTCGCATTTCGGCTTCTTTGCGGTGCAGGTGTAACGCCCATGGAGGACGGTGGCGGGGCCGAAGAAGGTCCACTGTTCCTGGGGCACCAGCTTCATCAGGTCTTCTTCAATCGCCTCGGGTTTGTCTTTCTTCGTCAGGCCCAGGCGCTGGCTGACACGCGCCACGTGGGTGTCGACGATGATGCCGGAGGGGAGGTTGAAGGCGGTGTTGAGGACGACGTTGGCCGTCTTCCGCGCCACGCCCGGGAGCGTCACCAGTTCGTCGATGGTGCGGGGGACCTCTCCGCCGAACTTGTCGAGGAGCGCGCGGCTCATGGCCTGCACGGACTTCGTCTTCTGCTTGAAGAAGCCGGTGGGCTTGAGGTCCTCCTCCAGCGCGGCGGTGTCCGCGTCGGCGAAGGCCTGTGGACCCGGGTACTTGGGGAAGACAGTGGCGGTGACGCGGTTGACGCGCTCGTCGGTGCACTGCGCGGCCAGGATGGTGGCGACGAGCAGCTCGAAAGGCGTGGACCAGTTGAGTTCGTAGCGCGCATCCGGATGGGCTTCCCGGAGGCGCTCGAGGAAGAGGGCGGCTTTCTCGGCGGGATTCATGGTGGCGTGAGTGACCACCACCCTACTCGGAGCGTCTGACATGTGCCACGAGCGTTTGGGTGCCGTCCGGCAGGCGCTTGGTCGCGGAAAAGCCGAATACGTCGAGGTCGCGCTGCTCCTGTGCTGCATTGGGCCGGGTGAGGGGGCGTGGCTCCCATGCCGCCAGTCGTCCCAAACATCTTCTCTCATCATCCCTTTTCGCAGGACCCCTTGTTGAGTCCGAGTGCCACGACAGTTCAGTGGGCGGCCCTTTGCGCGGTCCATGTCGTCCGCTGGTTCGATCCAGGCGTTGCTTCGAAGACAGCCCCTCTCGCCGAGAAGGTTCTGGCACTGACTGTGCAATTCAGACAGGCGCCAGGATGCGACAGTCGGACAAGAGGTGTCTGGGTGTCAGGCCTGGCGAAAGGGGTGGGACATGTGCAGCGAGCATTCACCTATCGAGCGGCCTTGCCGCGTTCCTCCAAGTCCAGAACTCCGGAGCAGGATGAAGGAGCGTTTCCAGGGTATCCAGGCCGTATCGGAGAACCTCTTTGGCCGACGGCTTCTCCTTCGTGAGACGCACGCCATGGGGTTGAACGACGGCCTCATCATCCCAGGCTCGTATTTCCCGCTGGGGACCGGGCCGAATCGGGTCCGCAGCTTCGCCCTTGAGCGCCAGCCACTTCGGGGGCAAGTGCGCGTCATCGTCGTCCTCGTCGACTTCGAAGACAGGCCCATGAATCGAAGCCGGCAGGAATTCGAGGACCTTTTCTTCTCACAAGGGAAGGTCCAGACGGGGAGTGTGCGGGAGTATTTCGAGGAGGCCAGTCATGGGCTCGTCGACATCGTGGGGCAGGTCGTCGGCCCATATCGCATGCCTTGCAAGCTGGCCCAGTACGCTGGGAACGGTTCGGGCACTGACAATCCGGAGCCAAACGCGCGGACCATGGCGAGGCATGCCGCCGAAGCCGCGGCCAGCGTGGACTTCGCGCCCTACGACAACGATGGAAACGGCTTCGTCGACGCGTTCATCGTGGTCCACTCAGGCGGTGGCGCGGAGCAGACCGGCAGCGCTGGGGACATCTGGTCGCACAAGTGGGTTCTTGTTGGCGGGGAACACAATGCGCAGGGGGCCAAGATCTTCGGGTATTTGACCATTCCGGAGGATGCGAAGATTGGCGTCTGTTGCCATGAAATCGGACACCTCGTGTTCGGTTGGCCGGACCTGTACGACGCGGATGGCTCCTCGGAAGGGCTCGGGAACTGGTGTTTGATGGCGGGTGGAAGCTGGAACAACAAAGGTGATGTTCCTGCCCATCCATCTGCTTGGTGCAAGGCCAGGCAGGGATGGGTCTCCATCGTCAACTACACCGCCAACAAGAGCGTGAACTTCGCCGACGTCAAGACGGATTACTCGGTGCACAGGCTTTGGAAGAACGGGGTGCCGGGCACCGAGTACTTCCTGGTCGAGAACCGCCAGCAGAACCAGTACGACAGATTCCTGCCTGGGTCGGGACTGCTCGTGTATCACGTGGATGAGTCCATTCCGGACAATACGAACGAAGTCCATCCTCGAGTTCGCCTGGTTCAGGCGGATGCCTTGGAGGATTTGGACCGTGCCATCAACCGGGGCGACGACGGGGATCCATTCCCGGGTAGCTCTGGCAATTCTCGCTTTGATTTCAACACCCATCCGAGCTCCCGTTCGTACTCCGGGCGTGACAGTTGCGTGTCCATTTCCGACATCAGCCCTTCCGGGATGTCAATGACGGCTCGTGTCGAAGTCAACAGGGCACAGAAAACCAGAGACGTCTTGCAGCAACTTGTCAATGACTGGCCGGAGTGAGCACGCGGTGCTGGCCTCGAGGGACGACGCTTATGGTGCAGATTCAGGAGAACTGGGCCGATGTGAGGGGGCAAGTCCTCTCATGGCGGCCGCAGAGTGACATTCCACACCATGGGCTTCTCGAGCTCAGCGTCACACACGTGCAGGCCGTCGAGGGCTTCGCCAATCTCTCAAGGGACATCGAGGGCTCGACGATTCGAGTCTATGTCCCGGCGGAGCCGGGCCAGGCTCGCGAATTGGCGGCAGGAGATTCGGTCTCCTGCCGCATTCGCAAATCGCGGCACGCTCGGTACTTCGCGCACCCAGGGAGCTTGGAGGTCCTCCGCCCCACGGATACCTGAGACACCGCGGGATGCGACTTCGCGCGCTATTGCTCGACCAACAGGTCGATGAAGCGCCGCACCTTGGCTGGCAGGTGACGCTTGCTCGGGTAGAACGCCATGATCCGGACGACCTCCGTCTCGCATGACGGCAGCAGCGCCTTGAGGCGTCCACGCGCCAGGTCTTCGTCGACCAGAAAGCTGGGAAGAAAGGCGATGCCCAGTCCCGCGACAGCCGCGTCCCGGATGGCCTCGCCGCTGTCGAGCCGCAGGCGGCTTCGGCCCTCCACCGTCACATAGGAGCCACCCTTCGGGCGCAGTCGCCAGCGCTGTCGTCGCGCCCGGCTACTGAAGAGCAGGCAATCATGCGTCGCGAGCTCCTCCAATGTTTGGGGTTCGCCGCGCGCGGCCAGGTACGAGGGGGCGGCGCAGACGAACACCCGATGTTGCGCCACGAGCCGGGACACCAGTCGCGTATCGGTGCTGGTGACATTGATGCGCACGGCCAGGTCGTAACCCTCCTCGATGATGTCCGCGACGCGATCGGTGAAGCTCACCTCCACCTGCACGTCGGGCCAGGTCTGCAGATATTTCTTCAGCACGGGCAGGACATGCAGTCTGCCGAATGCGTCGGGCACGGTGATTCGCAAGACGCCCCGGGGCGTGCCCGTGCGATCTCCGACGCTGGCTTCCGCTTCATCCAAGGCCGCCAGGACTTGTTGGCAATGCTCATGGAAGACACGGCCATCGTCGGTGAGACTCAGGTGGCGCGTCGTGCGATTGAGCAGACGCACCCCCAGGCGGGATTCCAGCCGGGCCAGGGCCTTGCCAGCCGCCGAGCGCGTCAGCCCGATGGCCCGGCCACCGCTGACGAAACTGCCCGCGTCCACGACGGCCATGAAGGCGAAGATCTCATCCAGATGGGCGCGTTTCATGGCGGGCTCTCGATTGTAGTCCTCCCGTCGCTGGAGTGGGGAACGCCGTTCGCCAGTGGGCTCGGTATACGCGTCCGGCAATCGCTCCTTTCCTCAACCTCACCCATTGGAGAGCACCCATGCCTGTCACCCTGATGAACCCCGAAGGAATGATGAAGCCTGACGTGTACCGACAGGTGGCGGTCGCCACCGGCAGCAGACAGGTGCACATCGCAGGGCAGGTCGCGTACGACGCGGATGGGCAGCTCGTCGCGCGAGGAGACCTTGCTGGGCAGGTCGCGCAGGCCTACCGCAACGTCGCCATCGCTCTCGCGGCGGCCGGGGCGACGTTCAACGACGTCGTTCGGCTGACGATCTACGTGGTCGACTGGAAGCTCGAGCGGATGCCGGACTTTCTGGCCGGCATCGAGCAGGCCTCCAAGGGATTGAACATCGTGCCGACGCCAGCCTCGCTGATTGGCGTCGCCGCGCTCTTCGAGCCGGGCGTCCTCGTCGAAATTGAAGCCACGGCGGTCGTGGACTGACCCACGCCAGCCTCCGCCATCGAGCGTCCTACGGTCGATGAATCGACGGGGGCTCGATGGCGGGACTGCATCCACGCCTGAAGGCACGACGCGGCGGTCAATGGCTCGCCGCCGGTGTGAGTGGTCATTGCCCGGAGCGGAGCGTCCGCCCCACGTCGTCGTTCCCGGACGTCACCCGCCCCGGGGCGCCAGTTGCTGAAGCAGCCGCACTGTCTCCGGCGCCGCCAGTGAGGGCGCATACGCCGTGAGCGCGACCCCGGACACCACGCGGGTGATGTTGTGGTCCACCTTGCCGGGCTGGGACCAGACGGCTCCAGGAGGCGCGGTGATGTACGCGGAGAAGGTGTGGTGGCCGGTGCCGGGCCGTTCGCCAATGACGTGGATGAGGCCCCGGTGCCGGGCCGCGTCCTCCAGGCCCGCGTACAGCGCTTCGCCCACGCGGTACCCCGCGCGCACGCGACCAGACGTGAGCACCAGATGCTCTGGAGCAGGCTGGTACCCCGCGGCAATCAGCGCCGCGCGCAGTGTCTCCAGATAGGGCGCGAGCTGTCCCTCGTCCATGATGGCCAGCGCGTTGAGCCCGTCGGACACCATCAACTGCACGTCATACCGTCCCGCATGGCGTGCCCTCATCGAGCGCACCGCCTCCAGGGACGCGGCGTCGAGCTGCTCGCCCGTCTCCGGGTGGAGGATGTACTCCGTCCGGTCTTGCGACTTCGACACCAGCCGCACGCCCTCCGGCACGGCGGTGATGAAGGCGGGCGTCAGCTCCGTCCACAGGCTCTTCTTCGAGTCCGCGTAGACACGGCGCAGCTCCGCGTCCAGCGCGGGTTCCAAATCCCACGGGTGCGTGCCGTGCCCACGCGCCATGGGCACGCCGCGCGCGCGAATCGCAGACAGTTGTTGCTCCGCGTCCGCCCGGATGTCCGCCTCCGGCCGACTGTCGCCCTTCGCGCGCAGGTACTGGAGATAGACCCAGACCGGGTCACCGAAGTGGCGAGTGGGCTTGCCCTCCGCGTCGATGACACCCAGGCGCTGGAAGAAGGCCCACATCCGGTCATCCACCTTGTAGCCGAACTGCTCGCGGATGCGGACGTGGTCCTGGAACCCGGTGGTGAGGTAGCCCAGCATCGGGTCGTTCTTCGTGGGCAGCGCCATGAGGTACGCCGGATTCGCCGGCATGATGCGCTCGATGCACCAGTCCAGGTCATCCAGTGACACGTCCATGTGCAGCGTGGAGCAGATGTCCAGGCCAATGGTGAGCCCGTGCAGCTTGCCCATCGCGATGTCTTCCAGGCAGCAGCGCACCAGTTGCTCGCGGGTGCGGAACACCTCCGGCCCGATGAAGCCCGCGACGTCGTTGAGGTGCACCCATGGCGCCGCGCCCTGCCGCGCCTGGGACACACGTTGGGACAGGGCCCTCGCGAAGCCGTACTTGCGCGACTCGTGGAGGACCATGTCGTAGCCGTGGCCATGGCCGTTGGTGAAGTCCGCGCCCTGGCCCGTCTCGAAGTAGAGCCCAAAAGGCCCCGTGCGCCCGTCCGCGTAGGCGAGCATCTTCTCCACGGAGATGTCGAAGGTCGCGTTGGCGCTGTCGCTGCCAGCGATGCTCTGGAACCAGACGCCCGTGGTCCCGGGCTGCCGCCGCTCCACCTCCGCCTGCACGTCGATATGGGACAGCACGCAGTGGGGCAGCACGTCCGTCAGTTCAAAGGTCACCAGCACCTCGAGCAGGGCGGACTCGATGGCGGCCACGGACTCCGGCGTGGAGGACACCGGGTTGCATCCCAGCACCACGTCACCCACCGCGTATGAGAAGCCGTCGAACACCTGCCAGCGGATGTCGTCCACGTTGTCGGTGGGCGAGTTGGGCTGGATGCGCGCTCCCATGTAACCCCGCGCGCCCACCTTGCTGCCTGGTAGCGGGTTGAACACCTTGCTTCCCAGCGCGATGAGCTCCGCGTCACTCATCAGCTTGACGACGCAGCCGATGGCATCGCTGCCCAGCCCGGGGCCGATGGCATGAATGGCCGCCTCGTCGGACTCCAGCAGGAACTTCCTCAGCCGTCCCAACGTCCAGTCCGCCGTCAGCGCCGCCGCCTGCGAGTCCTCGGCCTCCAGGCTCAGTGCGTGCAACGCATCCTGGTGCAAAGGGTGTCGCCGCACGTCCGCCAGCCGCGTGTTCCCCAAGAGCCTGCGCGCATTCACACGCGAGTTCTCATCCGCGGCGGCGACGCCCACGAGCGCGTCGCCTTCCTTGAAGGTATTGGCCGCGCCCAGCACCTGCTTGTAGAGCGTGTCGTCGAAGCCGCCCCGGAGCCGCTGGAGGTAGCCGAAGACGTCCTCGCCCGACTTCACGTCTGGGATGTAGACGCCTTCCGGCGTGGGGGTGGACGTCGGTTTTCTCCGGCAGCCCAGAACGGAGGCGGCTGCGCCTCCCGCCATCGCGGTCAGCACTGCGCGTCGGTGCAGCAGGAACCTCGGGTCCAGGTGCATGGTTCTCCCTCACTCAGGACTTGGATGGCGGAAGGGAACACTCCTCTTCCCGCCGCGCACAAGCAGGGCCCGGGTGGTGCCGCGTGTCGCTGTAGGGCACCCAACGGGGAGCTCCGGCCAGGGTCTGAGCACTTCCGCGAGGTTCGGACAGATGGCGCCCGTGCGGGCTGCGCGCGCATCCCTGGACGGGCGCTGCCACTGCGCCTAGGGTCCGCGCGCATCCACTTCTCTCCCCCCGAGTGAGAACACCATGGTCTCGGACATCTTCAATCCGGCGCGCTGGAAGGCCGTCGAGGGCTTCAAGTTCAAGGACATCACCTTCCACCGCGCGGTGGACCAGGGCACGGTCCGCATCGCGTTCAACCGCCCGGAGGTCCGCAACGCCTTCCGGCCTCGCACCGTGGATGAGCTGTCCCGCGCGCTGGAGGCCACGCGCTTCATGACGGACGTGGGGTGCGTGCTCATCACGGGCAACGGGCCGTCGCCCAAGGATGGCGGCTGGGCCTTCTGCTCCGGTGGTGACCAGCGCATCCGCGGCAAGGACGGCTACAAGTACGAGGGCGAGGAGGGTGAGTCCGACCCCGCGCGCCTGGGCCGGCTCCACATCCTGGAGGTCCAGCGGCAGATTCGCTTCCTGCCCAAGGCCGTCATCGCCGTGGTTCCGGGCTGGGCCGTGGGCGGTGGGCACAGCCTCCACGTCGTCTGTGACATGACCATCGCCAGCAAGGAGCACGCGGTGTTCAAGCAGACGGACGCGGACGTGGCGTCGTTCGACGCGGGCTACGGTTCAGCGCTGCTGGCGCGGCAGATTGGTCAGAAGCGGGCGCGGGAGATCTTCTTCGTGGGCGCCAACTACTCGGCGGAGGAGGCCTTCCAGATGGGCATGGTCAACGCCGTGGTGCCCCATGCGCAGCTGGAGGAGTTCGCGCTGGAGTGGGCGGCGGAGATCAACACGAAGAGCCCCACGGCCATCAAGATGTTGAAGTACGCGTTCAACCTGCCCGACGACGGACTGGTGGGCCAGCAGCTCTTCGCGGGCGAGGCCACGCGCCTGGCCTACGGCACCGAAGAGGCGCAGGAAGGCCGCGACGCCTTCGTCCAGAAGCGCAAGCGCGACTTCAAGCGCTTCCCCTGGTCGTACTGAAACCGCGGACGCCGAGGCGGCGCGGACGCCCTGGGAATACCCATCCAGGGTGATGGTCGGTGGAAGGGGCCTCGTGTTCTAGGCCTCTTCCATGCCGAAGACGAACCTCTCCGCGTCCCTCCTCATCGTGCTCTCGAGCCTGGCGCTGGGCTGCTCCAGCGGCGCCACGGCCGCTGCCAGCCGTCGCGAACTCTCCACGCCCGCCAGGGAGTGTCTCGACACCATCTCGTGTTGCCTCCAGCGTCATCCGGCGCAACCTGAGTTGTGCGGTCTCTCGGCCTCGGAAGCCGTCGTGTACCTGGCGGAAATCCAGGCCGTGGCGAAGGAGCGCGAGGCGAGTCGGGACGACGGCGCGAAAGCGGGATGGAAGCGGCGCTGCGTGGACACCCATGCCCGGTGCAAGGACGCGGGGAGGGGACGATGGGTGGGAGACTGCTACGCCTGTTTTGTCCGCTGCGAGCGCGAGCGGGAATGGCCCTACGACCGCTGCCACCGGCGATAGCGCCGTCATACGGGGGTCAGGCGCCGCTCACGATGTCCAGGATGACGGCGTAGTGAACGCCCGCCGCGGCCACGACGAGCAGGTGGAAGATTTCGTGGTAGCCGAAGACGGTGGGAATCGGGTTGGGCCAGCGGCGCGCATAGATGACCGCGCCCACGGCATAGAGCACGCCGCCCACCACGAGCCACGCGACGCGACCGGAGCCAATCACCTCGGGTAGCCGCAGCATCACCGGCGCGGCCACGGCGCCCAGTGCGACGTAGAGGGCGGAGCGCAGCCCTCGCGAGGTGTGCACGCCCAGGAGCGTGAGGCCCGCGCCCGTCAGCGCGGCAATCCACATCAACCAGAGCAGGTACAGGCTGGTGTCACCCGTGGTGTCCAGCGTGGCCATGGGCGTGAATGAGCCCGCGATGAGGATGTAGATGGCCGCGTGGTCGAAGCGCTGGATGCGCCGGTACGCGTCCATGCCCCAGGTGAAGCGGTGGTAGGTGGCGCTCACGCCGAACATCAGCACCAGGCTGCCACCGAACACGAGGTCGGCCACGTACTGGGGGCCGCGCGCGGGCATCAGCGCCAGTGGGATGCACCCGAGCAGCGCCGCCACGAAGGCCACGGCGTGGGAGACACCTCGGAGCCGGGGCTTGACGCTCTCGATGAGGAGCAGGGTGTCGGTGCCATCTGGGGACGCCATGACCTGCTCGTAATCATCGCAGGTCACCCTCGCGTCAGCGCGCCGGACATCCCGTCCAGCTTCTGACGCCCGGGGCGCCCGAGCGTCCAGCGGCATACGGCCGCGGGTGCGAACCGGAAGACACCACCGCCGGTTCGCGGCCAGGCAGACGCTCCGCGTCAGAACGTTGGTTTCATCACCACGGAATCAGCGGAGCGCGTCACCGGGCCATGGAACACGGCCTCGATGTTGTTCCCATCCGGGTCCAGGACGAACGCGCCGTAGTAGCCGGGGTGGTAGTTGCGCTCACCCGGCGCCCCGTTGTCCCGGCCGCCCGCGGCGAGCGCCGCCGCGTGGAAGCGGTGGACGGTCTCCCGGTCCCGCGCCTGGAAGGCCAGATGGACGCCGCGCTCGGAGCGGGGCGTCCCTGGGTCCACCCGGTCGACGAACAGCTCGTCGGCGGAGAAGTGGTGGGGACTCTCGCTGAAGAAGGGCACGCCCAACACGTCCAGCACCGCGCGATAGAATCGCTTGCTGGCATCGAGGTCCTGGACGCGCAGATGGACGTGATCGAACAGCCGGCCCTTGTGGAACTCCATGTGACTCCTTCACGGTGGTATGGCGCACGGACGTCGGGCGATGCGCGGGGAGGCGCGAGGCTGACATGAAACCTCACATGATGACCTTCTTTTGCGAGCTGGAGGCGGAGCCTCTACGTGAGCTATTCGCCACTCCTGGCGTCGTGGAGGACCTGGCAGCGCTGGAGGCCGGGGTGAGCCTGGGCCTGCTCGACCTGGGGCCGGAGCGGGCCCAGGTGGTCCAGCGGCTGAACCGGATGGGCATTCCCGTCACGGCGTGGCTGCTGCTGCCCACCGAAGAGGGCTACTGGTTCCATGCGGGCAATGTGGCGCAGGCCACGGCGCGCTACGAGGCCTTCCAGGCATGGACAGCCGAGCACCACTTGGCGTGGGAGGGCGTGGGGCTGGACATCGAGCCGGACATCCGCGAGCTGCGACGGTGGATGGAGGGCGGGTGGCGGCAGCTGGGCGAAATCCTGCCCAGGCTCGTGCAGGGGCGCCGCGTCCGGGACGCGAGGGCCGGGTACGCGCGACTGATGGAGCGCATTCGCGCGGACGGCTACCGGGTGGATGCCTACCAGTTCCCCATCATCGTGGACGAGCGGGAGTCACGCTCCACGCTGGTGCAGCGGCTGGCGGGAGTGCTCGACCTGCCGGCGGACCGTGAGGTCCTCATGCTCTACACCAGCTTCCTGCGGCCCCATGGCCCCTCCGTGCTCTGGAGCTACGGGCCCGGAAGTCAGTCCCTGGCGGTGGGCATCACCGGCGGGGGCGTGGAGCTACCCGGCGCCTTCGCCGCGAAGCCCCTGGATTGGGCGGAGTTCTCGCGGGACCTGCGTCTGGCGGTGCGCTGGACGCATGACCTCCACGTCTTCAGCCTGGAGGGCTGCGTCCAACAGGGCTTCCTGAACCGGCTCCGCACCTTCGACTGGGATGCGCCCGTCACGCCGCCAGCGACCGCGGCGCGCCGCGTGGACGCCGTGCGGCGCGCGGCCCGGCTGCTGCTCCGCACGAGCGCCTGGGTTCTTCGCTGAGGGACGGACGGGCGGGCAGCGTGGAAGCCGCCGTGCGTCATCGCCGTGTCGTGGAGTATCGCGATTGACGCTCGGGGATGGCGGGGGTGTCATGCGCCCCGGCCACCTCTACCCGTCGCCCGGTGTCCCTTCCGGGCTGGGAGCCTCATGTCCTCCTTTCGCATGACGTCCAAGCTGCTTGGCGCGCTGCTGCTGTCCGCGAGCACGCTTCACGCGGCACCCTCCTGGGCCGCAGCGCCCGCCTCCACGCCCGTCGCCGTGCCCAACGGGAACTTCGAGATTGCGGGCGGCTCTGGCTCGCTCCCCGCCTTCTGGAAGTCCCGAGGGCAGGGGAAGGCATCCGGCAGCGCCGCGGCGAAGGTGGAGGGCGCTCGCGGCCTGGCCATCGAGAACCCGGTGGGCGGCGCCGAGACAACGGTGGAGTCCGAGGCGATGAAGCTCCAGGTGGGCCAGCTCTATCGGCTCAGCGCCTGGGTGCGCACGCGAGGCGTCCAGACGGACCCGCAGGCGCGCTACCCCACGGCGCACGGCGCCTGCCTGTCGATGAAGAGCTTCCCCTTCACCAACTGCTCACCCGCGCCCGCAGCGGAAGCGGGAGGCCGCGCGTCGGTGCTCTTCTTCGCCACCCAGTCCTCGGACCGGGTGCAGCTCCACCTGGGCCGCAACGGCAAGGCCACGGGCACCGCCTGGTTCGACGACGTCCGCATCGAGAAGGTGGACGACATCACCGCCTACATTCCGCTGGAGTCGGTGCGCTGGGCCGGCAAGGGCTTCCGCTATGACGAGGGCGGGTGGATCTACGTCCACATCGAGGGCGAGCCCTACGAGCGGGGCCACCAGTTCGGCCAGTTGGTGCCGCAGGAAATCGTCCGCTACATGGAGAAGCTCGGCATCGAGAAGGACAGGACGGACGCCTCCAAGGGGTGGAACCACCAGCGGCTGCTCGCGGACGCGCTCTTCCTGCGCAAGTACGACGCGGAGTTCCTGGAGGAGATGAAGGGCATCGCGGACGGCGCCAACAAGGCGGGCGCGAAGTTCAAGGACCGCGAGCTGGACCTGCTGGACATCGTCACGCTCAACTCCGCCGTGGACGCGGGGCAGCTCGCCGAGGCGAACCGGGCCACGGGCACGCCGCTCACCGGCCGCACCTTCCTCAAGGCGGAGGAGGACGCGGAGCGGGCGGGGAAGGGGGACCACTGCTCCTCCTTCGTGGCCACCAAATCCGCCACCCCGGATGGCCGCGCCATCATGGGACAGATTTTCATGTGGGGCGGCTACACGGGCGTGCACTGGGACGTGGTGCTGGACGTGAAGCCCACCAAGGGCCACCGCTTCGTGATGCAGACCTTCCCGGGTGGCATCCACAGCGGCTCGGACTGGTACGTCAATGCCGCCGGCATCGTCATTGGCGAGACGACGGTGGGGCAGTCGCCGTTCGACATGAATGGCACGCCCCAGAGCAACCGCATCCGCAAGGCCGCGCAGTACGCGTCGTCCATCGACGACGTCGCCCGCATCATGAAGGACGGCAACAACGGCCTCTACACCAACGACTGGACGTTGGCGGACACGAAGACGGACGAGGGCGCGTGCCTGCTGCTGGGGACGAAGAAGACGCGCCTGTGGCGCACCGGCGGCAAGGGGCAGGCCGGGGACACGCCGGGCAATCTCAAGGACTTCATCTGGGCCAACAACAACAACCGGGATTTGGAGGTGCGCAAGGAGTACGTGCCCAACCCGGACAACGCTCCGGTGGACCTGTCCTTCAACACCTGGAACCGCGACATCGCCTTCTGGGAGTACTACGCGAAGTACGGCAAGAAGGGCTTCGACCTGGACACCGCCATCCGGATGATGGCCTCCAGCCCCATCAACCGGCCCCACGCGTGTGATGGCAAGGTCACCACGTCGGAGATGGCCCAGAAGCTGATGTTCCTGGCCCACTACGGCAAGACGACGCTGCGCGAGAAGATGGTGGGCGGCCGGTGGATTCCCGACCTGCCCGGTGCCACGCCGCACCTGTCGCTGGGCTACACGGCCTTCAGCCCCGTCTTCGTCGCGGAGAAGCTGGGGGCCGCGCGCAAGGGGTGGACGCCTCCCGCGGAGCCGGCCGCGCTCAAGCGCGACGTGTCGAAGGTGAAGGACGCATTCGTCTTCGGCAGGCCCCTGCTGTGGGCCAACACCGTGTTCCCCGCGACGGACGGCGAGAACTGGCTGGTCAGCGGCACCGCCGCGTACTGGAAGCTGCTCAAGGACCTGCCGGCGGACGGAGACACGTCCGACAAGGCCTTCGAGTACCAGCGCAACGCACTGGCCGACCTCAACGCGCGCTACCTCTTCACCACCTCGCGCGAGGCGGACGTGGTGCCGGCCTCCGCGAAGACGGACTACGGCCGCTACGGCACCTACATGCTGCCGCGCATCAAGGGCACCTTCCTGCTGCACCAGCTCCGGTTGCTGCTGGGCAACGCCCACTTCTCCAAGGCGATGAACGCCCTGCATGGCCGCTACGCCAACAAGAACGTCACCACCGCGGACTTCAAGCGCGCGGTGCTGGAGGCCACCGGCAGGGACGTGGGCCTCTTCGTGTCGCAGTGGGTGGAGCAGACCGGACTGCCGCAGCCGCGCATCCGTGCCAGTGCCACGCAGGTGAAGGACGGCTACGAGGTGACGCTGAAGGTGGAGCAGCCCGGCTCGCGCCCCTGGCACTTCGTTGCGATGGTGGAGGTGCGCACCGCGAAGGGCGCCACGCTGGAGCGCGTGGAGGTGAAGGGCCTCAACGAGACGTTCACCTTCCGCACGGCGGAGCCTCCCGTCCGCGTGGTGTTCAACGCCGGCAATGACATCCCGGTGCCGCGCGAGCACCACCAGACGCTGTCGAACCAGCTCGACGCCTGGGAGAAGCTGCTCCTGGTGCACGGCACGGCGCGCCAGACGGAGTCCATGCGCACGCTGGCGCTGGGCTACCGGGAGGTGCTGGCGGACGCGTTCGTGGAGTACCTGATGCCCATCAAGCCGGACGCCGAGGTGACGGACGCGGAGCTGGCGGACCGGGACCTGGTCCTCTTCGGCGGCGCGGAGGACAACGCGCTGCTGGCGCGGCTGGCGACCGAGAAGAAGCTCCCCGTGGAGCTGGGGCGGCGCTACTTCCGCTGGCAGGGCAAGACGTACGGCCGCCCGGATGATGGCCTGGCCGTCGCGCTGCCGAACCCGTGGAACCCGAAGCGGTCGATGTACCTGTTCGTGTCCAACAGTGGACTCCAGCTCTGGCACATGACGCGCGCCTACCAGCGCGGCCTGCCGGGCTGGGCCCTGTACCGGGGCGCCGAGGTGAGCGCCAAGGGCTTCCACGACGTGGACGCGCTGGCCCAGGACGTCACGGTGACGCCCGTCGCCCCGCCCACCGCGCCAGCGCCCACGCCTGTACCGGCACCGGTGCTGGGCCAGCCGCAGCGTTAGCGCACGCTGCGAGGGGCCCCACCGCGCGAAGGGTGCGGGTGGGGCCCGCTCCATGGAATAGGGGACGGGCCCAGGTGTTTTTCCTGCCTGCCCGGAGGGACGACGACCCTCCGCGTCTGGCAGCATTCGCCGCCCCTCACTTCCTCACGGAGCCGCATTGAGCCCCCTGAAGACCTTCTCCCGTCGTGCCTGGGCCCGCAGCGCTTTGGGCACCCTGCTCCTCACCGGTTGTGCCACCACGCAGCAGCCGGCCCCCTCCGATGACGCGCCTCCTCCGGCCGTGCCCGCCGCCCAGGCCGCTTCCGCGGAGGCTGTGCGTTCGCTGGGCGTGGAGCTGAAGCACCTGGACCGCGATGTCCGGCCGCAGGACGACTTCTACGCCTTCGTCAACGGCAACTGGCTGAAGACGGCGTCCATCCCCGCGGACCGCGCCCGGTACGGCACCATCATCGAGCTGGTGGACAAGGCCGAGCTGGCCATGCGCGCCATCATCGAGGAGTCCGCCGCGGCGAAGGTGCGCCACCCGGGCTCCACCGCGCAGAAGGTGGGTGACCTCTACAACAGCTTCATGGACACCCAGCACATCGAGTCGCTGGGCCTGAAGCCGGTGAGCGACGAGCTGGAGCGCGTGAAGGCCGTGAAGCGCGCGGACGCGCTGCCGGAGCTGTTCGCGACGCTGCTGCGCGAAGGCGTGCCGGTGCCGTTCGGCATCTTCGTGGGCCAGGACCAGAAGCAGGCCACGCGTTACATCGTCTACGCCACGCAGCTGGGCCTGGGCCTGCCGGACCGGGACTACTACACCAAGCAGGAGCCGCGCTTCGTCGAGGTCCGCGCCGCGTACGTGGCCTACATCGAGAAGCTGCTCACGCTGGCCGGTGAGAAGAACGCGAAGAAGGCCGCCCAGGACGTGATGGCGTTCGAGACGGCACTGGCCGCGAAGCAGTGGGACCGGGCGCGCAACCGCGACCGCGAGAAGACGTACAACCCCAAGACGGTCGCGGAGCTGGACGCGCTGACGCCGGGCTTCTCCTGGGGCCGCTTCCTCAAGGCGTCCGGTGCGGAGGCCACGCCCTCCGTCATCGTCCGTCAGCCGGACTACCTGGAGGCCCTGGGCGGGTTGCTGAAGTCCACGCAGCTGCCGGTCATCAAGCAGTACCTGGCGCTGAAGGTGCTGGACACCCGCGCGCCGCTGCTCAGCAGCGCCTTCGAGCAGGCGCACTTCGAGTTCCGCGGCAAGACGCTCCAGGGCATGGAGGAGAACCGCCCGCGTTGGAAGCGCGGCGTGGCCCAGGTGAACGAGGTCGTCGGCGAGGCCGTGGGCCAGCTCTACGTGGAGCGCCACTTCAGCCCCGACTCCAAGAAGCGCATGCAGGAGCTGGTGGCCAACCTGCGCGAGGCCTTCCGCAAGGGCATCGACGGACTGGACTGGATGAGCCCCGCCACCAAGGCGCAGGCCCAGGCCAAGCTGGAAAAGTTCGGCGTGAAGATTGGCTACCCGGACAAGTGGCGGGATTACTCGTCGTTGGACATCGTCGCCGGTGATCTGGTGGGCAACGTCCGCCGGGGCGAGCTGTTCGATCACCAGCGCGCGGTGGGCAAGCTGGGCAAGCCCATCGACCGCGAGGAGTGGGGCATGACGCCGCAGACGGTGAATGCCTACTACAGCTCCACGATGAACGAGATTGTCTTCCCGGCCGCCATCCTCCAGCCGCCGTTCTTCGACCCGGAGGCGGACGACGCGACGAACTACGGCGCCATCGGCGGCGTCATCGGCCACGAGTTCAGCCACGGCTTCGACGACCAGGGCAGCCGCTCCGACGGCGACGGCAACCTGCGTGACTGGTGGACGCCCGAGGACAAGTCGGGCTTCGAGCAGCGCACCAACATGCTGGTGAATCAGTACAACGGCTTCAGCCCGCTGGAGGCCATGAACGTCAACGGCAAGCTCACGCTGGGCGAGAACATCGGCGACCTGAGCGGCCTCACCGTGGCGTACCAGGCCTACAAGCTGTCCACCCAGGGCAAGACGCCGCCCGTCATCGACGGCTTCTCCGGCGACCAGCGTTTCTTCCTGGGCTGGGGGCAGATCTGGCGCGGCCTGTACCGGGACGATGCCATGCGGCAGATGCTGCTGACCGACCCCCACTCGCCGCCGCGGTACCGCGTCAACGGCGTGGTGCGGAACATGCCGGAGTTCTACGAGGCCTTCGGCGTGAAGGAGGGGGACGCCAGCTGGCTGCCGCCCGAGCAGCGCGTCAAGATCTGGTAGCCCCGCGGTACGGGCCGGTGGACAGCGGCCACGGGCTGTCTAGGCTGGAGGCGTGAACGCTCTCGCCATCCGGCTCGTCTGTGGCCTGCTGTTCTCCGTGTTGGTGTTGGGGGCCATCGTGAAGCCCCCTGACAACTTCAGTCAGGGGCTGGGAATGCTGCTCCCAGCCACCATGCTGTTGGGCGTGGCCCTCAAGGGGCCACGGCGCTCCATCATCCCGAAGCGCCGCGCCTCCGCCACGGCGGCTCCCAAGGTCGGGGAGCCGCCTCGTCCCTGAGCGTCAGGGGCGGGTGGCGCCCGTTCAGGCCTTCTTCGCCGCCGACGGCTTGTTGATGTTGGCGAAGAAGTCGTTGCCCTTGTCGTCCACGACGATGAAGGCCGGGAAGTCCACCACTTCAATCTTCCAGACGGCTTCCATGCCCAGCTCGGCGTACTCGAGCACCTCCACCTTGGTGATGCAGTCCTTGGCCAGCCGTGCCGCCGGGCCGCCGATGGAGCCCAGATAGAAGCCACCGTGCTTCTTGCAGGCCTCGGTGACGGCGGGGGAGCGGTTGCCCTTTGCCAGCATCACGAAGCTGCCGCCCGCGGCCTGGAACTGGTCCACGTAGGCGTCCATGCGGCCGGCCGTCGTCGGGCCGAAGGAGCCCGAGGCATAGCCTTCCGGCGTCTTCGCCGGGCCCGCGTAGTAGACCATGTAGTCCTTGAGGTACTGGGGCATCTCCTTGCCGGAGTCCAGGACCTCCTTGATCTTCACGTGGGCGATGTCGCGGGCCACCACCAGGGGGCCGCTGAGCGACAGGCGCGTCTTGATGGGGTAGCGCGACAGCTCGGCGCGAATCTCGCTCATGGGGCGGTTGAGGTCGATCTTCACCACCTCGCCGCCCAGCTCGCCGTCCGTCGTCTCCGGCAGGTACTTCGCCGGGTCCGCCTCCAACTGCTCCAGGAAGATGCCGTCCCGGGTGATTTTCCCCAGGATCTGCCGGTCCGCCGAGCACGACACCGCGATGGCCACCGGGCAGGACGCGCCGTGGCGGGGCAGGCGGATGACGCGCACGTCGTGGCAGAAGTACTTGCCGCCGAACTGCGCGCCAATGCCGGTGCGCTGCGTGAGCTTGAGGATCTCCTGCTCCAGCGCCACGTCGCGGAAGCCGCGGCCCAGCTTGTTGCCCTCGGTGGGGAGCGAATCCAGGTAGCGCGCGGAGGCGTACTTGGCCGTCTTCAGCGCGTATTCGGCGGAGGTGCCGCCAATGACGATGGCCAGGTGGTACGGCGGACAGGCCGCGGTGCCCAGCGAGCGGATCTTCGCGTCCACGAAGTTCAGCAGGCTCTGCGGGTTGAGCAGCGCCTTCGTCTCCTGGAACAGGTAGCTCTTGTTGGCGGAGCCGCCGCCCTTCGCCATGAAGAGGAACTTGTAGGCGTCACCGTCCGTCGCGTAGAGCTCGATCTGCGCGGGCAGGTTGTTGCCGGTGTTGACCTCCTTGTACATGTCCAGCGGCGCCATCTGCGAGTAGCGCAGGTTCGACGTCTGGTACGTCTCGAACACGCCGCGGGAGATGGCCTCCTCGTCATTGCCGCCGGTGATGACGTACTGGCCCTTCTTGCCCATGACGATGGCGGTGCCCGTGTCCTGGCAGGAGGGCAGCACGCCGCCGGCGGCGATGTTGGCGTTCTTCAGCAGCTCCAGCGCCACGAAGCGGTCGTTGGACGACGCCTCGGGGTCCTCGAGGATGTGGGAGAGCTGCTTCAGGTGCCCGGGGCGCAGCAGGTGCGCGATGTCGCGCATGGCCTCGCGGGTGAGCAGGGTGAGCGCCTCGGGCGCGACCTGGAGGAAGGTGCGGCCGCCGGCTTCGAAGGTGGAGACGTGGTCCTTGGAGAGCAGCCGGTACGGCGTCTCGTCCTTGCCCAGCGGCAGCATGTCCTGGAACTGGAAGTCGGTCATACCCGTAGGCGTAGCGCTGATGCGGCCCTCGTGGGTAGCTGGAACTCGTGGCGCGGGAAAACCTCCCAGCATGGGAGCTACAAGTCCCTTCACTCCAGATACAGCCTGATACATGGACAGAGGAGGGAAGGCGGGCGAGGGTTGGCTGGTCGTCAGCCCGGGTGGCGGACAACTCGCGGAGCCGCCAGGTTGTGCGATGCTGTGAGCCCCCGTGGCCGCCATCTCCGTTCAAGTTCCCCTTCTGGTTTTCATGGCCCTGCTCGCCGCCTCCGCGCGCGCGGCGGAGCCGTCCGCCGTGGAGCAGCGGGCGCGCGAGGACCTGGACCGTCAGCTCCAGGAGATGGTGAAGACGCCGCCGCCGGAGATCGTCATCTCCTTCGAGGGCCTTCCCGGAGCGGGCACGTCGCGCGGCTACAAGCTGGTGGAGGCGGACTTCCTCGTCAACGGCCAGCCCCTGGCCATCCCCGGCCTGGACAAGCTCAACGGCCCCGGCCTGCACCGGCTCGCGGTGCTCACGGTGGAGGAGGGCTCCTACACGCTCGTCTCGCACGTCACCTACGCCAACGAGTCCTGGAACCTCTTCAGCGAGGAGAGCGGCTTCCTCTGGAAGCTGACGGCGTCGGTGACGGTGCAGGTGCAGCGCGGCCTGCGGGCGCGGGTGCGGGTGCTGCCCGCCATCAACCCCACCGCGCCGGACCCCCGGCTGAAGCTGAAGCTGTCCCATGACGTGAAGGCGGAGATGACGGCCGCCATGGCGGACGTGGCCATTCCCGACGTGCCGGATGCGGGTGCGCCCGTGGCCGCGGTGGCGCAGGCTCCCGCGAAGCCGAACCCGCCCCCCGTGACGACCCCCATCTCGCCGACGCCGCCCGTTGCCGCGCCCGTGAAGACGGTGGAGGCGCCCGAGCAGGGGCCGGTGGCTCCCGCGAAGCTGCTGTTGAAGGTGCTCGCGGGGAAGCGGCCCGCCGCGGCCACCGTGTACGTGAAGTCCGCCACCGGGGCGCCGCAGCGGGTGATGGTGGACCGCAAGGCACGCAAGCCGGTGGAGCTCATGCTGCCGCCCGGAGAGTACCGGCTGGACGTCCTGGCCCAGGGCTACCTGGCGCAGACGCGAAAGGTGACGCTCTCCCGGGAGGCGGTGCCCACGGTGTCCTTCACCCTGGCGAAGGCACCGGTGTCGAAGTCCCAGAAGGTCCGCCTGAAGAAGGAGGTCGTGGAGCTGCCGCGCATGCCGCGCTTCGCGGAGAAGCAGGCCGCGCCACGCAAGGGAACGACCGCGGGACTGGCCCTGCTGATGGACATGTTCGTGCGGGACGAGAAGCTCCGGCTCCGCATTGAAGGCCACACCGACAACCGCGAACGCCCCGCGGCGGCGGCCCGCAAGACGCTGTCCGAAGCCCGCGCCGCAGCCGTGGCCAAGGCCCTGGTCGACGCGGGACTGGACGCGTCGCGCATCGAAACCGTGGGCCTGGGTGACACCCGGCCCAAGGCGCCGAACCTGCTGCCTCGCGGGCGCGAGCTGAACCGCCGCGTGGAGTTCGTGCTGCTGCGCAAGGAGTAGGGGGCTGAATAGATCCGCGGTGCATGCGTCTGTCCTCATGAACACGACGGCGGGCCCTGAGCTCACGAGGACGCACCCCATGAACCGCATCGCATCCGCGCTGGTCGCAGCCCTTCTCCTCACTGGCAGTGCGCAGGCCCAGGGGTACGGCCCCCGTCCCACGCGCGTGGAGCGGAGCGAGCTGCGCGATGACCGCCGCGACCTGGAGGACCTGCGCAACCTGCTGGCCCGCTTCGACGCCGCGTGGCGCAGCCGGAGCGAACGGCAGATGGCGAATGTGGAGGTCAGTCTGCGCAAGCTCCTCCGTGCCGAACTGGCGGAGAGCGAGCGGGAGCTGTCCAAGGACTGGGCGCAGGCGCGGCGGAGCCGGCGGGATGCGCGCGTGGCCCAGTGGGGCGGCCCCCGGGCGACCATGTGGGGCCGTGCCTCCGCGGCCGACGCCCGGAACGACCTGCGCGCCGAGCACGCCTCGCTGCGGACCCGGAAGGCCATCGCCCGCGAGCTCGACGAAATCGAGGGCCTGCGACAGCCCGGAGCCCTGAGCTACAAGCGCACGCTCATCCTGGAGCTCATCCAGGTGGCGGAGCGGGAGCTGAACCAGACCCGGCGGGAAGTCCGTGACGACCGGCGTCACCCCGGCCGGCGCCATTGAGCGCCCGCCGCGAGGCCCCGCCCGCCAGGTCCGGCGGCGGGGCTACTCCGCCTTCTTCGGCGCGGCGGCGGAGCCCACCACCAGGTGGCGGCGCTCCGGGCCGCGTCGCGGAAGAGCTCCAGCAGCCACGCGCGCATCACCGCGCAGCGGCGCGGGAAGTCGATGTAGCTGTACGTCTCCAGCAGCACGTCCAGCCGGCCGAGCAGGCGCCGGTAGTGGCTGCCAAAGCGCGGCAGCGCCGGGTACGTGTGCCAGCCCGAGCGCGGGTCGCCTTCGTCCTTGTAGTTGCCATACCAGAAGCTGTCGAAGCCATGGCGGCCCTGCACGGCCTTGGCGACGCGCTCCAACATGCCCCGGTTGTAGGCGCGCAGCTTGCCACGACCTTCTTCTGCTTGCGCGCCTGCTCGGGCGTGAAGCAGCCGCGGTCGCTCACCACCAGCGCCACCAGAGGCTGGCCTTCGCCGCTCTGGCCGAAGTCCACCTTGCGGGCGAGCTTCGTGCGGCGGCAGAGCGCGTCCACGAAGGCCAGCACGTCGGAGTGAAGGGACGTTTGCGTGTAGTTCGACGCTTCTGCGCGGGTCCGCAGGCGGTCCATGGGGCGCATCCGAGCGCTACCGCCCAGGCGCGTCAAGTCTCGCCACGCCGCTGGAAAAGAGTGAGCCCGAGCAGGGTGTCCTCCTGCCCGGGCTCGGGGTGCTGCCATGGATGAGACCCGCACGTTTAAGTTCCTGCCTGCGGTTGAGACCTCGGGTCCTGCGATTGAACGACCGCCGCGCAAGGGGGAAATGGAGCGGCGGGCTGGAATTGCACCAGCATCACGAGGGAGGGGGCGGGAACGGTTGATCGGGCCTGCGACAGCGAATGCTGAGTCTGGAGTGAGAATTTGAGTTTGGGGTGCTTCGCGCGCTCGTGATGCCGCCTGCCTCTACCATGATTGGGCTACCCCGCCGCAGGTGGTGCTGAATGGCGGGGGCAGGGCTCGAACCTGCACTGGGGGACGGCCGGAGAACGCTCGGCGTGAGGCTGCTGCTGAGTTTGAGTCTGGACTCCAAAAGGTCTGCGGCCGTGAGTCTAGCCGAACAGGTAGCCAAGGAGGGCCTCGCCGGCCTTCATTTCCTCCACCTCGACGGCGTTCGCCTCTTCGCGGGCGAACTTGACGGCCTGCTGCAATTTCTCCACGCGCTCCAGCAGGTCATTCATGCGCGTGGCGGGGAGCGCCCCCGAGAACTTCACCGTCTTCCAGTAACCGACGACGATGTCCTCGTAATAGACCTCCACCTGGGCCGGGTGCTTCTCGGTGGCCTCGGACTTCACGTGGTTGCGGGGAACCTTCTTCGTCTTCGCCGTCTGCACGGGCTCGGTGGCCCACAGGCCCTGCGCCGGGTCGGGAACCCACGACTCCGACGGGTCCAGCGTGGGCAGCTTTTTCACGAAGGTGTGAAGGTCCACCAACTGCTTCTCCAGGAAGAGAAGATACGTGGCGGGAACACCCTTGAGCAGGACCCGGCCATCCACGCGCACGTCCGCCTTCGCGTGACAGTTGGTGAGGTCCTTGGTGGCAGTGACGTCGAAGAGCCGGGTGAGAATCTCTTGCGTCTTCTTGAGGACGTCTTGCGTTCGTACCTGCACGCGGGTGGATTCGGGGGGGAAGCGCTCACCCTCCTCGTCGCGGGGCTGATACGTGCGGGAGATGCCGCTGAGCAACTGCGGCTTCTGGAGGTCGTGATGGGCCTGGGTCAGCTCTTGCTGGGAGCGGTTCTTGACGCCCTTCTCGACGGCGATGATCTGGTTCAGCTTCGGCATGACGGTACTTCCGATTTTTTCTGAAGAGTGGGTTGTCGCCCTCGACGCAGCATGGCGTCTCGCCCTGACATGCACTGTGGGATTCAGGCCTGTAGGGTGAATTCAAGAGGGGCAGCTGGCCGCCGGGAGTGCGCTCCGTCCGCAGTTGGTCCGGTGAGCCGGACGCCCGGGCCTCGTCCGTCGCAGTGTGTGCGTCCATGGGGGGGAGCCCTCATGCATGACGTCAGCACAGCGCCGCGCCCGGAAGGTCGCGCGGAAGGAGACACGCGTCATGACGGAGCAAGAGGCCTATGTGAAGCAGATGGATGCGGAGAAGCGGAGGCTCGACGCCCGGATTGCCGAAACGGAGGCGCAGGCAGACGTCCGCCAGGCGAGCGACGAGCTCAAGGACATGTCCGGCATTCGCCGCGTCTTCGACCAGTTCCGCATCAAGCTGGAGGAGCTGAGCAAGCGGCAGACGCAGAACTTCGACCAGGGCAAGGCCGAACTCCGGAAGTCCTACGATGACACCAACCAGGCTGTCATCGAGATGGAAGCCAAGATGGCGCTCGTCCGTGCCGGCTACGAGCGCAAGCGGGAGGCGGAGCTTCGAGCGCTCGGCGCGCAGGTGGATGGTTGGGAAGCGTCCGCCGCGCAGTCCCGGGCCGAGGACTCACGGCTCACGCGGCAGGAACTCCAGTTCATCCGTCGCTCGCTCCAGGACACGGAGTCCGCGCTGCGCCGATTGATGAGCAGCCATGGTGAGAACTGGTCGAAGCTGAAGAAGGACTTCGAGGACTCGTGGCGAGAGCTGCGGGAGCGCTCCGACAAGATTCGAGGGGGCGCGGACGTGCAGCCGTCCTCTCACGCTTGAACCTGGACGTTACGAGGTCCGGACCGGGGGAGGTCCGGCCTCGTTCCGGGATTGCGTCAAGTCTTCCTGCGAACGTACTCCCAGGCTTCGATGAGCCTGCGCGTTTCTTCCTGCGCCAGGGCCTGCAGCTTGGGGCCGAGCTGCGCGACCTTGTCCGGATGATACTGAGCCACCAGTGACAAGTAGGCTCGCCGTGCATCCGCGAGCGGAGTGCCGGGCGTGATTCCCAGCACCTCCCAGGCAGACGCCACCGGTTCCGGTTCAGGCGCGCGAGGCGCTTCGGTGCGAGGCTCCGGTTCAGGCTCGGGCTCCTCGTCGGGCGCGTCGTCCGCGTCGTCCGCGTCGTCCGCGTCGTCCGCGTCGTCCGCGTCGTCCGCGTCGTCCGCGTCGTCCGCGTCGTCCGCGTCGTCCGCGTCGTCCGCGTCGTCCGCGTCGTCCGCGTCGTCCGCGTCGTCCGCGTCGTCCGCGTCGTCCGCGTCGTCCGCGTCGTCGGCGTCCTCGGCCCCCGCTTCTTCCTCCTCCTCGGGAGGCTCGGCGGGAGGCGCGGGCCGGTCGAAGCCCACGCCACAGGTGGTGCACAGGAGCCGCTCCTGGGGCTCACCGGAGGCGGAGGGAACCACGCGTGTGTCGAAGCAGTCCCCACACACGATGTTGCGGCACGACTCGCAGCGCGCGGCGGAGGGGGCGTCGTCCAGGTCCTGGCCGCACCGGAGACAGTCGTCTGGCAGAGGGGCCTCTTCGCCACACCGCACGCAGTGGGCCCACGCGCGGTCCAGGCGGTGCTCGCACTCGGTGCACTCCAGGTCGCCACCGCTCGCGGGCTCCCAGTGCTTCGTTTCTCCGCACCAGGGGCAGTAGGGCATCAGCCACGCCAGCTTCCCGGTGCAGTCATCCGCGTCGCAGTCGAACTCGAGCCGGTAGCCCTGGGCCACGGGCTCGGGCGCGTTGGCCTCGTCGAAGGACTCGCCACATGCCCAGCAGTGATTGAAGAGCGGGTGCGAGGGTGCCTCGCACGCCACGCAGACGGGGTTGCCGTGCTCGGCCTTCCATTCGACTTCGTCGCCGCAGCCGGGGCAGAAGCCCATGGCCTGGGTGACGTCCGGGTGCTGGCAGGATGACCTCGCCGCGTGGGCGGCCCGCTCGCGTTGTCCAGGCGGGGCGGGGAACGGAGGCTTGATGCCTCGCTCCGTCAGGTGCTCCCACCAGCAGGCGCGGCAGACGCGGCCCCGGGCCTTTCGGTTCTCGTGGCCGGGCGCCACCGGGCGTTGCCGGAAGTCACCGGCCTCCAGGACCTGCGTGCTCAGGCACACCTGGCAGACCGTGTCGCCGCAAACCTCGCAGCTTCCCGCGAGGCGGCGGACGCCCAGGCCCAGGATGCCGGCGGTCAGCACCTCCCTGCAGCACGGGCAGGCTCGCATGGACTTCTCTCGCGGGATGGCCGGGCCGGGTGGGGCTCGGGTTGCGGGTGGGCCTCACGCATGCCCCATCCGGCCGGCCAGGTCCAGCGCGCTTGCTTACAGCCCTGTTCGGTGAACCCAGGGAAAAGAGGATGGCGGTGGGGTGGGGGAAAAGCCGGGGGAGTGGCTTTCGAAGCCGCGTGGACGCGCTTAATCCAGGCTATATCCAGGGTTTGGGACGTCTTCGAGACGCGCCCGTGCCCTCTACACCAGGACGAACCACGTGGCCGGAAGCAGCCTCCTCACCCTGATTGATGACATTGCCAGCCTGCTGGACGACATCGCGGCGATGACGAAGGTCGCGACCCGAAAGACCGCTGGCGTGCTGGGGGATGACCTCGCCCTCAATGCCCAGCAGGTCTCCGGCGTCAGCGCCGACCGCGAACTGCCCGTCGTCTGGGCCGTCGCCAAGGGCTCGATGGTCAACAAGGCGATTCTGGTGCCCGCGGCGCTGGCCATCAGCGCGCTGGCGCCCTGGGCCATCACCCCGCTGCTGATGCTGGGTGGCGCCTTCCTGTGCTTCGAGGGCTTCGAGAAGGTGGCCCACAAGTTCCTGCACGGCAAGGAGGAGCAGGCGGCGCAGAAGCAGGAGCGCATCAATGCAGTGGCGGACCCGTCGGTGGACCTGGTCGCCATGGAGAAGGACAAGATCAAGGGCGCCATCCGCACCGACTTCATCTTGTCCGCCGAAATCGTCGTCATCTCGCTCGGAACGCTCACCGCCGCGACCTTCGGGATGCAGGTCGCCGTGCTGACGGGCATCGCCCTCCTCATGACGGTGGGCGTGTACGGCCTGGTCGCGGGCATCGTGAAGCTCGACGACGCGGGGCTCTACCTGATGAAGGCGGAGGGCGGGCTCAAGCGGAGCCTGGGCCAGGGCATCCTGGCCACCGCGCCGTACCTGATGAAGGGGCTCGGCATCGTGGGCACGGCCGCCATGTTCATGGTGGGTGGCGGCATCCTCACGCACGGCATCGCGCCCCTGCATCACTTCATCGAGCACTCGACCGCCGCGGTTGCGGCGGTGCCAGGCGTTGGCGGGCTGCTGGGCGCGCTCGTGCCGTCTCTGATGAACGCGGTGGCCGGCATCATCGCGGGTGGCCTCATCGTTCTGCTGGTGACGGGCGCCACGCGGGCCTTCCAGTCCGTGCGGGCCAAGCCGAGCTGAGCCAGTTTGCCCCTGCGTGCCTGAGTGTTCCGGGCACGCAGGCGGCGCTTCACGCGTCGGCCGTCATGCCGTTGCGTCCACCTTCACCACGAGCTTGCCGAAGTTGCGGCCTTCCAGCAGCCCGACGAAGGCCTCGGGCGCATGGTCGAGCCCGTTGACGATGTCCTCGCGGTAGCGCACGCGTCCCTCGCGCACCCATGCGCTCATGTCCCGGTAGAAATCCGGGAGCTGGCTGACGAACTCCGTCTGGATGAAGCCTCGCAGCGTCAGGCTCTTGGAGAGCACGTCGCGCATGACGAGGGGCAGCCGGTTCGGGCCCTCGAAGGGACCCGTGCTGTTGTACCAGGCGATGAGGCCGCAGACGGGGACTCGCGCGAACGGATTGAGGAGCGGGAAGACGGCGTCCCAGACCGCGCCGCCCACGTTCTCGAAGTACACGTCCACGCCCTTGGGGCAGGCTTCCTTCAAACGCTCGGCGAAGTCCGGAGCGCGGTGGTCCACGACGGCGTCGAAGCCGAGCTCGTCACGCACGTACGCGCACTTCTCCGGTCCGCCCGCGATGCCCACCGCGCGTGCGCCCTTGATTCTGGCCAACTGCCCCACCGTCGCGCCGACAGGACCGCTGGCCGCGGCGACGACCACCGTCTCACCGGGCTGAGGCCGTCCAATCGTGAAGAGGCCCGAGTAGGCGGTGAATCCCGGCATGCCGAGCACGCCCAGCGCGGTGGAGACAGGGGCGGCGGCCGGGTCGAGCTTGCGCAGACCTTCACCCTTGGACAGCGAATAGGTCTGCCAGCCCGAGTAGGAGAGGACGACGTCGCCTTCCGCGTAGCCCGGGTGTCGGGAGCGGACGACGCGGGCGACGGTGCCGCCGACGATGACCTCGCCCAGGTCCAGTGGGCGGGCGTACGACTTCGCGGTGCTCATCCGGCCTCGCATGTACGGGTCCAGCGACAAGTACTGGACCTTCAGCAGGAGCTCACCTTCGCCGGGCTCCGGTACGGAGACGTCCTCGATGCGGAAGTTCTCCCGTGTGGGCCGGCCTTCGGGCCGGGATGCGAGCACGATTCGTCGGTTGGTCAGGTCCCTCAACGGATTCCTCCCTGGCAGGTGCGGCTTCCCTAATGAGCGTGCCGTGGAGCGGCAATCGAAGTGACCGGAGTGACGTGCCCATACCGGTCAAGCGCGTGAGCGCTGCGCATGGTGCCCGGCTGGCTGGAATTCTCGCGGCGCCCCTTGCATGAGCAGCCTGTACGGGGGAAGACGGATGGATGTCATGGAATCCTCGCGTCATGAATTCCGACCCACGAGGGCGGGAGCCGTCAGACGTCCTACGTGAGCTTCGGCGGCAACTGGGGCCTGGAATAGGGCGCCGCATCCTGTTCGCGGTGTTTGGCCTGTTCCTGCTGGTGGGGCTGATGACCAGCTACGCCCAGGTGGAGCCGGACGAAGTGGGCGTCATCCTCCGGCTGGGGCGCTTCGTGGGAACGGTGGAGCCGGGCCCGCATTTCCGGATGCCCTTCTGGGTGGACCGCATCGTGAAGGTCCCGGTGCAGCGTCAGCTCAAGGCGGAGTTCGGTTTCCGCACGGAGGCCTCCCGCTCGCGCGTGGGCTCTGCCTATGCGGCGGAGTCATCGGACACGAAGCGCGAGTCGCTCATGCTCACCGGTGACCTCAACGTCGCGGTGGTGGAGTGGATCGTCCAGTACAAGATCAAGGACCCGTACAAGTACCTCTTCAAGGTGAAGAACGTGGAGGGCATGCTCCGGGACATCTCCGAGGCCTCGATGCGGGCCGTCGTGGGAGACCACTCGGTGAATGAGGTCCTCACCACGGGCCGCCAGGCGGTGGCCACCCAGGCCAAGCTGCTGCTCCAGGACCTGGCGGACCGCTACGAAACGGGCGTGGACATCCAGCAGGTGGTCCTCCAGGACGTGAACCCGCCCGACCCGGTGAAGCCGTCCTTCAACGAGGTGAACCAGGCCATCCAGGAGAAGGAGCGCGTCATCAACGAGGCCTATGCCGAGCTGAACCGCGTCATCCCCCGCGCGAAGGGCGAGGCCGAGGAGGCGCTGCGCAGCGCCGAGGGCTATGCCATTGAACGTGTGAACCGCGCCAAGGGTGAAGCGGACCGCTTCGCTCGCGTCTACGAGGAGTACCGCAAGGCGCCGGACGTCACCCGCCGCCGCATGTACCTGGAGACCGTGAGCCAGGTGCTCCGGAGCGCCGGGCAGAAGGTCGTCTTGGATGAGTCCGTCAAGGGGCTCACTCCGCTGTTGAACATGCAGGCGACCGACCCCGCGGTGTCCGGGAGCGCGAGCCAGACGGAGGGCCGCCGATGAGCCGCCTTGTCATTCCCCTTGGCGTATTGGCCGTCCTGGCCGTGGTACTGGGCTTCTCCGCGACCTACACCCTGAGCGAGCACGAGCAGGCCGTCATCACCCGGTTCGGCGAGCCGAAGGGCGCGTCCGTCGTGGACCCGGGACTCCACTTCAAGATGCCCTTTGTCGACACGGTGAACCGCTTCGACAAGCGGTGGCTGGACTGGCGCGGTGACCCGAACCAGATTCCCACCAAGGACAAGAAGTACATCTGGGTGGACACCTTTGGTCGCTGGCGCATCGTGGACCCGCTGCGCTTCTTCCAGCGCCTGCGGGACGAGCGCAACGCGCAGTCCCGGCTCGACGACATCATCGACGGCGAAACGCGCAACACCATCGCGTCGTTCGCGCTGATCGAGGCGGTCCGCTCCACCAACCGTCCCTTCGAGGACGACGAGTACACCGCCGAGACGGAGCGGGCGGAGTCGTTGGAGCAGGTCGCCCAGGGCCGGGACAAGCTCACTCGCCAGATTCGGCTGCGGGCCGCGGAGATCGTCAAGGAGTTCGGGGTGGAGCTGGTCGACGTGCAGATCCGCCGCATCAACTACGTGGACGAGGTCCAGGTGAAGGTGTTCGAGCGGATGATCTCCGAGCGCAAGCGCATCGCCGAGCGCTCCCGCTCGGAGGGCATGGGCCGCGCGGCGGAGGTCCGGGGCCAGCGTGAGCGTGACTTGAAGGAGATCCGCTCGGCGGCCTACCGCAAGGCCCAGGACGTCACCGGCGCGGCGGACGCCGAGGCGACGAAGATCTACGCGGAGGCCTTCGGCCGGGACCCGGAGTTCTACCAGTTCATGCGGACGCTGGAGGCCTACCCGGACGTCGTGGACAGCTCCACGTCGCTGTTCCTGGGCGGCGAGTCCGAGTTCTACCGGTACCTGCGCAGCAGCTCCAAGAAGTAGGCGGGAAGGGCGGGGCGTCAACGGCATCCTGGCCGCTGATGCCCCGCTTCCGTGCCGTACTTGCGGTGATTCGTGCCGCCGCGAGCGAGGTGGAGGGCTGGCCTCACTCCGCAGATGGCTGAGTGCATCTCTGCAAGCACCGCATCCGGCTGCCTGGTTGGCTTGGGCCATGAGGCGGTTGCTCCATCAAGGCGTTCACTCCCTCTGTTGCTCTGCGCCCGTTGGAGGGAGCGGTGCGGTGTCGGCGCTGTGGTGGAAGGAATCTCTGGGGCGCTGCTTCGTTCAGTGGCGCGATGCACGGGTCCTTGAAATGCAACGACGCACGCGACGCCGCGGCGGAGGCGCCTGGCGCCAGAGAAGGCGTCTGGCAGCCTGACTACCTCCAACGGCTGCGTATCGCGCCGCCGTGGGCGCTTCTCCTGCTCGCGTTCCTGACGGGATGCCCGCTCGCGGAGAACTACACCGATGAGGGCGGCCCCCGGTACAGCGGCGACCATCGGGAGCCTGGTACCGTCGCCTCCCAGGCGCCCGCTTCCATCACCGTGGTGACGTTCAACCTGTCCTTCGCCGAAAAGGTCACCGAGGCCATCACCGCGCTCTCGAGGCCTCCGCTCGCGGGGGCGGATGTCATCGCGATGCAGGAGATGGACGCAGCGTCCGTCGACCGCATCGCAAGTGAGCTGGGGTTGGCCTACGTCTACTACCCTGCCTCCGTACAGGTGGACGACGACGACTTCGGGAACGCGCTGTTGAGCCGGTGGCCCATCGTCGCGGACCGGAAAGTCCACCTTCCTCATGACGACCCGTACCATCAGCGCCGCCGTATCGCGGTCCTCGCGACGTTGGACATCGGTGGGACCCTGGTTCAAACGGCCTCCGTGCACAACGCCACGCCCATCGTCGGGCTTGGTGGGCGGCTGGACCAGGCGGAGACCATCATCGACGCGATGGAGGGAACGGGACCCGTGCAGGTCATCGCCGGTGACTTCAATACCTCGGACCCGGGAAGCCTGAGGCAGATGGTGAAGCTGTTTTCCAAGCGGGACTTCCAATGGGCCTCGGAAGGCGTGGGGGACACGGTGGACTCCGTGATTGGCGGCCTCCCGCTCGACTTCGTCTTCGCCCAGGGGCTCGCTCCGCTGGAGCGCGGCGTGGACCGGCGCCCCGCGGGGAGCGACCACCATCCAGTTTGGGTGCGGTTCGCATGGCCCCCATGATGCGAGGCTTCGGCGCGCGGGCACTATGGGTGGGCGGGACGCTCGTTCTGGCTTCTGGCTGTCTGAGCGGTGCGCGGAACATCCGCGCCGCGACAACCCCCGTTGGGACGACAGAGGTCGGCGTTTCATTGAACGCGCTGGCCTTCGAGCGTGGGCGGGAACAGGCGTACCTCCCCAGCCCCGAGCTCACCTTCCGCAAGGGCGCTGGCGAGAACTGGGATTGGGGCGGCCGCCTCACGTTGCTGGGCCTGGAGCTTGGAACGCGGCACCGGCTCCTCGAGCAGTCCCGGTGGACGTGGTCCGTCGCTCCGAGCGCGGGAATCTGGTACGTGCCCGTCACCAACAACTACACGGAGCCCGTCAATCTCCGGCTCGGCGCGCAGACGCTGCTCGACTATCGGCTGAGCCGCGCGTGGACTCTGACCGGTGGCGCATCGCTGACAGGCGCCTTCGCGGGACCGCTCACCGCCTTTCAAGGGCGGTTCAATGGATCGAACCTGCTGCTCTCACCAGGGGGCTCCCTGGGGATCGGGTTTCGCTTGAGCCCCTCCTTCGAAGTGCGAGCAGAGGGGGGCCTCGAGTTTCCCCTGGGCCTGAGGGGTGGGAGCCGCCCGCCCGCCGGCCATGCCGGGCTGACGTTCCGCTGGAGCCGTGCCGACCGCCGATGACGGTGCACGCACCACCAGGGTCTCCCGGAGAGACCCTGGTGGAACGCGATTCAACTCACTGCATGTTGGTGACGACCTGCGTCTGACACGTGACCGGGTCGATGGACGACTGGGCCTCGTCGACAGTGCAGAGGGCGCCGCCGTAGGTACCGAAGAAGACCTGCGCGGTGCAGGTGCCGGCGTTGTCCGTGACTTCCACGCGCCAGACACAGGTCTTCGAGCCAGCCGGGTTCGCCGGGTCGACCGTGTAGTAGTACTGCTGGACAACCGTTGGGGCGGGGGCGGGGGCGCCGACCTGAAACCCACCATAGGTGC